>JAEYOT010000793.1 GCA_023411445.1 Pseudomonadota bacterium | reverse complement strand
GGCGTGGGTCGGGCGCTTGCTGCGGGTGACCTTGCTGCCGCTCTGGCGCTTACTGTCACACCACGGCGTCGCGCTGGAGTCCCACGCCCAAAACTTGATCTTGCTACACGAAGAGGGCTGGCCCCAGCGCCTCGCGCTACGCGACTTCCACGACAGCCTGGAGTACGTGCCGAGCTTCTTGGCCGAGCCAGAGCGAGCACCGCGCTGGGGCGAGCTGGATCCGCGCTTCGCAGCGGCGCCGCTCGGTCGCTATTACGCCATGTCTTCGCTGGTCGAGCTGCGCGATCTGTTCATCGACGCCGTGCTGATCTTCAACTTAACCGAGCTATCCTGGCTGCTCGAACGCCACTACGGCTTTGCCGAGCGCGTGTTCTGGCGCCTGGCGCGTGCAGTGCTGGTCGAGCACTGCCGCTCAGCTTGGGGCAACCCCGAGCGTGAGGCACAGCTGCGCCCATTCGCACCCTACGTTCACACGGAGAGCCTGTTCAAGGCGCGCATCCGCACCTCCCACGGCACGCCGCTGCACCACGTGGTGCCGAACGCGCTGACCGAGCAGGCAGAGAAGGAAATCCATGCTGAGCATCGATGACGCCACGTACTCACAGGCCTACTTTCAGGCGCGCTTTGCCGAGCTGTCAGGCTGGGGCCACCTCCAGAACGTGAACGGCGAACGCTACGCCGTGTGCCTGTCCCAGGCCGAGCGCTGGTTGGCGGTTTGCCTGTACTTGCGGGAGCGGGGCGCGTCCGTCGCGCCGCTCCACCCGAGCACGCCGCTCGCGGCCGCCAAGCGCCTGGCCGAGCGCATGGGCTGCAGCAAGCTACTCTTCCACGACGAGGGGCAGTGCCACACACTGGCAAGCGGCACGCTCGATGAGGTCGGGCAGCTCCTTCAGCTCACCTCTGGCACCACCGGCGAGCCCAAGTGCATCGCGCGCAGCTGGGCGGAGGTCGAGGAAGAGATCGCGAGCTATGCGGAAGCGCTCGCTGAGGTCGGCTCGCGAACGCCGATGCTCGCCTGTCCGGTCACGCACTCGTACGGCCTGATCAGCGGCGTTCTTTCGGCGCTGCACCGAGGAGTGACACCAGTAGTGCTCACCAACCTCAACCCTAGGTACCTGCTCCGCCGAGCGCGCGCCGACGAGCGCGCCCTGCTCTATGCGTCCCCGTCCCTGCTCAATGTCCTCGTGCGTCTGCTACCCGAAGGCGCCCGGCTTTGCGCCGTGATGACTTCAGGAGCACCGTTGCGCGGCTCTTGTTTGGAACAACTGCACCAACGTAGCGAACGCGTGCTGCAGCAGTACGGGTGCTCAGAGCTGGGTTGCGTCACGCTCAACCTGGACGCGCGGGCGGCGGAGGAGCTGGGCCGACCCCTCGCTCACTTGGAAGTGACGGCTGGCCCCTCCAAGGAGCAGCCGGAGGAAATTTGCGTGCGTACTGGCCGGCGCAGCGTGGGCACGAAAGATCTCGGGTACTTCAACGCGCAGGGCCTGTGCTTCGTGTCACGCGCAGACGACACCATCAACGTCGCCGGCATCAACGTGTACCCGGGTGAAGTCGAGGAAGTGATCCTGGAGCTGGAAGGGGTCGAGGACGCGGTCGTCTACAAGCGCGCGGACTCCTATGCTGGCGAGCGCGTTTGCCTCAAGTTCGTGGCTCAGCGCCGCATCGAGGCCAGTGAGCTGCGCCGCCATTGCAGCGAGCAGCTCACACCGTTCGCGGTCCCGCTCGAGATCGAGCAGGTGAGCGAAATACCCAAGCTGGACAACGGCAAGGTCAACCGCCGTCAGCTGGCCGAAGCCGAGGCGCTGCGCTCATGACGCGCGCTGAGCTCCTTAGCGCCATCCGCGCCGTGCTCAGTCGGGATATGGCTTTGCCGCAGGTAGCGCGCTTCGCCGAAGATGCGCGCTTGAGTGAGGAGCTATGCCTGGACTCCGTGCTCGTGCTGCAGCTACTCGTGCACCTCGAGCTGCAGCACGACCTGGTGCTTCCGGAAGACGCGGTGCTGCAGAAACAGCTCGGCACCGTCGGGGACCTGGCTGACTTCCTCCTGCGCCACCGCGCTCGAGACCCGCTCGCGAGAGGCACGCCGTGATTCGCGTGCACTGCTTCGTTAGCTGCGTGTGTGAGTCGCTCAAGCGCGTGCAGGGAGTCGACCAGCGGCCTTACTATTTCGGGGTCTGGGACGCGCCCTTCGTGGTGAGCAACAGGTTCGAGCTCGGGTACCACGCGCACAGCTCGCGTCAGGAGCTGTTCCGCGAATGGTACCAGCGGCTGTACGGCGCGCCCATCCGTGAATGGTACGACCACGACGCATCCAAGGAGGAGAACCTGCGCCGACTGCAGGCGTTGGTGGAGGACCGCCCGTCCGGGCGCCGCGTGATGGTGATGCTGGACCTGTTTCGTTTGCCAGAGCGCGAAAACAAGTTCAACCAAGACCCCTTCCCGCACTACGTGATGCTGGAAGCGACGGACGATCCGGAGCAGTGGCTGATGGACGACCCCGATTTTCGCTGGCGAGGCGTGCTGCCCCGTGCGCGGATCTTGGAGGCGGTGCGCAGCCCGGCCGTCGCCGGTGGCTTTCTCTTCGATGAAGAGTCGATCCGCCCCGCCGCCGACGCCGTGGTGCGCGCGTACTTCGCCCGCTGCTTCTATCCGCACAACCCGCTCACGCTGGCGTTGCGCGGCATCGTCCAGGCGCACGTGGACGGCCAGGCGCCAGCGGGGCTCCCCGGTCTGAGCGCTGCGCTGCGACAGCTGCCAGTGCTCGCGATCCGCAAGTACGCCTACGAGCACGGCTTCGCCTTCTTCTGGCGAGCGCTCGCGCTCGACGTACCCGAGTTCGACGAGTGGTGTGATCACATCGACGCGCTCGTGAAGGGCTACACCGCGGTGCAGTACCGAGCGCTGAAGCTGGCATTGACGGGAGATCTCGGGCTTGCGCGCGCGGTAGGGGAGCAGCTCGACGCCCAGGACGCGCTGGAGCATCGCATCAAGCAACGCCTGCGGGAAGTGTACGACACGTGGTGCGCCGACCTGGACGCCCCGGTGCGCCCCCCGCGGCAGAACCCACGAGGCACCGTGCCATGAACCTGGCCATCTGCACCATCTCCTTCCGCCACCACCTCATCTCGCTCGAACAGGTGGCGCGCTGGGCGCGGGCGCACCGCTTTCAAGGCATCGAGCTGTGGGGAGCGCACGCGCGCAACCTCCAGGCCGAGCCGGAGTATGGCGCCGAGTGGCTGCGCGGCTACGACCTGTGCGTGCCGATGCTGAGCGACTACCTACCGCTGGAGGCGCCGGCCGACGAGCTTTGGGCCAAGGTCGAGCAGCTGGCGGCGCTAGCCGGGCGCTGGGACGCGCCAAAAGTGCGCACCTTCGCGGGGCGGACCGGGAGCGACCAGGCGAGCGCGGCGGAGCGTCTGCTGGTTGCAACGCGCCTACGCGGAGCCTGTGAGCGCCTAGCGGACCGCGGCCTGCTCCTACTAGTCGAGACGCACCCAGCGACGCTGGCGGACACCGCTGACTCGACGCTGCGCTTGCTCGCAGAGGTGGATCACCCCGCGCTGCGCGTCAATTTCGACGTGCTCCACGTGTGGGAGGGTGGGGACGAGCCACGAGCCGCTCTGGCGCGCTTGCGCCCTCACGTCGCGCACTTTCACCTCAAGAACGTCAGCGGCCGCGATCGACTGGAGGTGTTCGCGCCGGCCAACGTGTACTCCGCCGCTGGTTCTCGCCAGGGCATGGTCCCCCTGTTCGAGGGCGCCTTGGACTATCGGAGCTTCCTGACGGAGCTGGTCAGCGACACGACGATTGACGCGTCACTCGAGTGGTTCGGCGAAGACGTCAAGCCCACGCTCAGCCGCGACCGCCTCGCGCTCGAGCGCTGGGGCGTGCGCCTCGGAGCCAGTCAGGAGCGGCCGCGGGGCAAGCGCCAGAGCGCTCAAGCTCGCGCGCGTCAGTGGCGTTGAGCGCCGCGCTGACGGCGCCTCGCGCCGAGGCCCAATAAGGCCAGGAGGGCAAAGCCCCTCAGCTGCGACGGCGCGCCGGCAAAACGACAACCGCAGCCTTCGTCCGAGCTCGCCGCGGTCGGTGCAGGCTCGCCTCCGCCCACCGCTTGGCTCCCAGCCGAGCCACCTGGGCCGCGGCTCGGCGCGCCCGAGCTGCCGCCGAGCGGTTCGACGGCTCCTGCC
>JAEYOT010000767.1 GCA_023411445.1 Pseudomonadota bacterium | reverse complement strand
CCCCTGATGAGTCGAAGCCTGCGCTGGTCCGTAGCGTGTCTGATGTTGGTTTCGTTGAGTGGCTGCGCCAGTGAGCGCGCGCCGATCAATCGCGTTCAGCCCAACGCTCTGGAGAAGAGCTTCTTCGTCGGCCGTTCGCTGACGGACGACGCGGACGACCCGCAGTTTTACTACCGGCCAACGGTAGCTGACGTGGACTTCGGCGCGGCGCAGAGCGGCCTGTTCACCGCCAGCTACGCGCAGACCACCGCGCGCGTGCGCTGGGAGATCACGGAGGAGCTGCTGCTCGCCCGCCTGGCCTACGAGCGCATCGAGGGCACCACCGGCAACGGCGTGGAAGAGACCAACACCGGGCAGATCGCGGCCGCCTTCCGCATCGAAAAGCACTTCGACGTGCGGCGAGACTACAACTCGCAGACCGGTGAAGACCTGAACATCGTGGTCGAGAACGACTCGGATCGTCCTTGGTACGAGCGCGAGTTCATGCGCGTGGACTGGTCGCAGAACCTCGTCACCAGCGCCTACGATCTGGACACCCTGGCGCAGCTGAAAATCTTCGCGGACGAGCCGCTGATTTACGAGCCCGTCGCCTACTCGGTGGAAGATCCCAACGATCCGGACGCGCCAGTCTTCGACGCGAGCGGCTACTTCGACGTGACCAACAAGGTCTACGTGGAGCCGCAGATCTTGAACACGCCGTTCGGAGCCTACCCGGCCTGCTTCTTCTCGCCGGACGTGCTGACCGGCGGCGCTCCCGTCGCCAACTGCAACCCAGTCGAGGTGAAGCTGCGCCTCTCCTTCCGCAAGGTGGAGGACAGCGACTACCAGCCCGTGGACTGGGACGGCACGCGCATGGACATGTTCGGCATGTTCACGACCGGCGAGCGCCGTGGCTACGAGCGCAACTACGGCGTGGTGGACGACAAGTGGTACCGCTTCGCGTCACGCCACAACATCTGGCAGCAGTCGCACGCTCGCGACGACAACGGCGAGCTGATCCAGTGCAACACGGAGGAGACGACGCCGCCCGGCGCGGATCCGGACCGGGATACGCCGCCGATCTTGGGCACGGCCGACGAGTGCGACGCAGCCGGCCTGGGCTCGCGCTGCGACCGGTTCAAGCACGCCTGCACGCTGCCCTACCGCGAGCGCAAGGTGAAGACGCGCCCCTTTTACTACGGCCTCGGCAGCGATCCGACGCTGTGGGACAGCGTGCGGCGCGCCGTCATGCAGTGGGACAGCGCCCTGCGCCATGCGGTGCAGACCGCGCGCTACACGGAGTGCCTGCGCACGACGCAGTCCGGCGCGGTGCAGAGCGACAGCGAGATCGCCGCCTGCCGTGAGGAGTTTCCGACGGACGAGGCGGCTGCGCTGAAGGCGGTGGAGCCGGTGTTCGTGTTTTGCCATAACCCGGTGGAGGAGGGCGACGACCCCGCCTGCGGTGCGCCCGGCCTGGTCGCTCGCACGGGCGACCTCCGCTACAACATCGCCAACGTGATCCAAAACCCGCAGGTGCCCTCGCCCTGGGGCATCTTGGCGGACGCGGTGGATCCGCTCACGGGAGAGGTCGTCGCCGCCAGCGTGAACGTCTGGAACGCGGTGACGGACATGCGCGCCCAGCTGACCGTCGATCAAATGCGCTGGTACCTGGGCGAGATCTCGAGCGAGGACGTCTCGAGCGGCCGCTACTTGAACGACTACCTGGCGGCTGGCACGCGGCTCACCCCGCGCCAGCGCAGCACGCCCCTGCTCGGCAGCGACCAGGTGGCGCGACGCATCGGCGCCATCGATCGCAGCCTGCAGTCGGGCGAGTCGATCACGGAGCTGCCAGCCATGTCGCAGCGTGATCTGATCGACTGGGCCAGCGACGAAGCCCGTAAGCAGCTCGGCCCCAACGCGCTGGGCGCGGGCAACGCTGGGCTCGCGGCGCGCAGGCAGCTCGCGCTCGGCTCGCCGATCGAAACGCAGCTCACGACCAGCTCCTTCCTGCGCCTGGCCGGCATCGATCCCACGGCGCCGCAGTCCGCCAGCACGCTGGAGCTGGCGTCCCCGCTGCGCGGCAACGCGGCGCAGTTCAAGACCGAGCTGGAGCGCCTGCGTCAAAATCAGATGTCCAAGGACGGCGGCTGCATGCTGCACGCGCCGGAGCCGACCAGCATCGACCACTGGGCCAAGATCATGGCGGAGAAGTTCCCGCTGCCCAAGGGCGCGACCAGCTCCGACGTGATGACGCGCAACCAGAAGTGGCACGACTACGTGCGCCGCACGCTGACCTTCGGCGTGATGCTGCACGAGCTCGGCCACTCCATGGGCCTGCGCCACGTCTTCACCAGCTCGTACGACGCGCTCAATTTCCACCCGCAGTACTGGCAGCTTCGCACGCGCGACGGCAAGGAGACGGCTTACTGTAACGACGTCACGGCCGACGGAGCCAGCTGCGTCGGCCCGCGCTGGCGCGATCCGGTGACGCAAGCCGAGCGCGACGGCATGATCTGGACCTGGGAGCACACCTCGGTGATGGACTACCCGGGCGAGCTGTCCCAGGAGATCGTCGGGCTGGGCGCGTACGACCGCGCCGCCATCCGCTTCGCCTACGCGGACGTGGCGGACGTGATCGACGATCCGAGCGTGCGCTGCCCACCGAACGCCAAAGGCACCGCGCGCTCCTGCAGCAACAACGGCCGCACCATCTCGGATCTGATCGACTCGAGCTTCGGCGGCATCGGCGGCCCCTGGTATTTCGACAACCAAAGCCCCTTCCACTACTCGCAGCTGGGGCAGCGCTTGGGCCTGGTGCGTGAGTGCCGCAAGGCGGACCAGAGCCCGCCCGCAGACTGGGACGAGGATCGAGACGGCAAGTACAGCCCGGTGCTGGACGGGCACATCGTCAACGGCACCGTCTGCGAAGGCTTGCCCAACGACTACGTGGCCTACTCCGAGCTGCAGCTCGAGGCGCCGGGCTTCGTGCAGACGTTCGGCGCCTTCGGCGGGCCCGCGCGCAAGTACGACTCGCGAGGTCGCGTGCGTCGTCCTTACATGTTCGGCTCGGACGAATACGCCGACATCGGCAACCTCGCCGTCTTGCGCGACGATAACGGCGCGGACGCCTACGAGATCGCCGACTTCATGATCAACAGCTACGAGGACTCGCACCTGTGGGATAACTACCGGCGCAACCGCTCCACCTTCAGCCTGAAGCAAGCGTTCATGCGCGGCTACACGCGCTATAACGCCAAGCTGAAGGAAATCGGCAAAGGCTTCGGTCTGTTCACGGAGCTGTTCAGCGCTACCAACCTGCTGGATCGCTACACCGCGGCCAACGACGCCGACGGGCTGCTCAGGCCAAACGCCATCGCCGCGTCGATGATCTTCGACCATTTCACGCGCATCCTGACGCGCCCAACCACGGGCGAGCACTTCTTGGATACGGCGTACAGCCCGCTCGGCATCCCGGTCTTCCGCTCCACGGATCAGCAGCTGCAGACCAACCGGCCGCCCACGGCCGGGCTAGTGTCCATGGTCGTCCCTGACGGCTCGCAGGGCATCGGGCAAGATCTGCTGTTCGGCGGCCGCCCGCTGTTCAACGAGCTGGATCGCTCCAAGGGCTACTACGCCACGCAATACGACGCCTGGGTCGGCTCCTATTACGACAAGGCGATGGTCACGGACATGCTGCTGGACTGCGAAGATCGCTTCATCAGCACCAGCCGTGACGACTTCGTCGACGGTCGCTACCGCAACATCAGCTTCGCCAGCATCTTCCCAGAGGGCGTGAGACGCCTGCTGGGCGCCGCGCTGACTGAAGACGCCAACGCGCTCGGCTGGCGCGTGGAGGCGAGGTCCGGCGGGCCACGGCTGCAAGACGACCTCACGCCGCAAGCCGGCATGGGCTTCCGCTCCTTCTGGCCAGCGGCGGGACCTGAGGTGTGCTGGCGCCGGTCGGGCTCCCTGCTCTGCCGCGAGTTCCCCAGCAACCGCCCGGTGGACGACGCCGCGCCGGCCGATTCGATCGCCATCGATCCCGAGATCGGCTTCGAGGTGCAGAAGTTCATCGCCTTCTGGGCGCTGTACAACCTGCCCGAGAGCTACAAGCAGGACTGGATCAACCTGATGCGCATCTACCGCCTCGGTGACAGCACCAACCCGTTCCAGGACGATCCCGCCCAGGTCAGCTGGGTGGATCCCGTGAGCGGCTCCACGTACGTGGCGCGACGCTACGGCACCGAGGAGATCGACGGGCAGCCGGTGGAGCGTGGCATCGGGGCTCGCATGCTGGACTGGATCAACC
>JAEYOT010000766.1 GCA_023411445.1 Pseudomonadota bacterium | reverse complement strand
CGCCCAGGCGTTGCCCTCCAGCTTGCCGGTGCTGCTGGCGACGAGCTTGTCGTTTCCTCCCGCCGTGGCTTCCAGCTTGGACGAGCAGCTGCCGATGGTCGGGGTGGCGTTGGCGGGCGACGCCGGCAGGGGCCCTGACCTGGTGCTCGGCATGCACGTGGTGAGCGGCGCGGAGCTGGTGGCATCCCTCACGCTGGGTGACGGCGCGCGCTTCCGTCGCGCAGAGCTCGGGCCGCGGTTGGTGCGGCTGTTGCCGGCGCCTGGCGGGGCTGAGTTCAACGGCGCGCTCGGCGTGTCGGGCAACTACTTGCTGGCCGCGACGCGCGTGGGGGCTCTGGAGCAGGCCGGGCGCTTCGTGGCGGAGAGCGTCAGCAAGCGCGCGCGCACGGAGCCGGGCCTTACGCTTCGCGCCAGCGAAGGGGTCGTCAAGGGGCAGCTGGCCAGCGCGCTGAGGGCTAGCTGGCGTGCGAGGCGCGAGGCGCTGGCCGCCCGAGCCGCGGAAGAGCGGCGTGAGAGGGGCCGCCCTGACTTTGCGGATCCCGAGGCGCTCTTGGCAGGGGTGGACGGCACCGTGGAGTCGCTGCTTGGCGTGCTGGAGAGCGCCAAAGAGCTTCGCTTCACGGCGGCGCCCGAAGGGGATCGGCTGCGCTTGGAGCTGTCGCTGCTGCCGGGTAGCGAAGGCGCCGCCGCGCTCTTGGCGAGCGAGATGGTGCTGGGACGACTGGCTCCGCTCCTGCGCTTGCCCAGCGACACGGCCGCCGCGCTGCTCTGGCGAGGCGAGCCGCAGCCGAAGGAGGGGGAGGCCGGCCTCACTCAATCGCTCGCTCGTCTGTTCGGGGAGCGCCTGACACCCGAGCAGACCGAGCGGCTCGCGCGGACGCTAGACCGCTTCAGTCGGAGTCGGCGTGGCGCGGTGGTGCTGGGGCTGACGAGCGGCCCCACCGCGCTCGTGGCCACGTTCGAGCTGGCCGACCAAGCTGCGTTCATGACGGCCGTGCCTGAGGTGCTCGCGCTGCTGGAGCTGGGTCCCGTCTCCAGCTGGCTGAGCGGCACGCTCGGCAAGCCCAGCGTCCAGCGCCTCGCGAAGCGGGGGGAAGTGGAGCGCGCGCGGGTTCGCTTCGCACAGGCGGCGAGCGCCACGGCGCTGCCCAAGACGGTGCACGCCAGCTGGCAGGCTCGTGACGGCGTGGGTTACGTCGCGCTCTCAGCGGAGGAGGACGACGTGCTGTCCAGCTTTCTGCTGAAGAGCCCCCTTTCCAGCTCCGTCTGGCTGCAGCGAACCCAGCCGGAGCTCGCCCCGCGCGCCGGCCTTGGCGTGTTCTTGGACGCGAGCCTGGTGGCACCCAGGGGGCCGGAGGAGGCGCCCCTCTTGCTCACGATGGGCAAGCGTGAGCAGGCCGTGGTAATCGCGCTGGACGTATCGGCGCCGGCGCTGCGCGCGGCGGCCGGAGTTTTGCGCTAGAACGAGGCCGTGAGCGACGCATCGGGAGCAGCGCCGGCCGTGGAACGCCTCGCCCAGCGTCTGGGCGATGAGGTCGTGTTGGTTACCGGCTTTCCGGGCGTGCGCGCCAGCTCGCTCGTGGAGCTGCTTCTGGAGCGCGAGCCGGCGATAGAGCTGTGGCTGATCGTGCCGCCCGCAGCGCTGGAAGCCGCAGCCCGCGCGCTCTCGCAGCGCACGGACGTGCGTGACCGCGTGCGGTTGATCCCGGGAGAGCCGTGCGCGATCGATCTGGGGCTATCGCGCCAGGTGTACACGGAGCTGGCCAGCCGGGTCGAACGCTGGTTCTCGCTTTACCAGACGGTGGACCCGCGCGTGAGCCGTGAGCTCAGCTTCCGCGTGAACGCGGGCACCGCGCGCGAGATCATCGAGCTCTGTCGGGTCAGCGAGCGCTTGTCGTGCGTCACCTTCGCCTCGAGCGGCTTGATCTTCGGCGATCACCGCGGGCCCGTCGCTGAGGACGAGCTCCGGATTGGCCAGTCGTTTCGCAGCCCGGCCGCGGAGTCGCTGGCGCTGGCAGAGGCGATGTTGAAGCGCAACCTGGGGCTAGCGCCAGTCGCCGTGCTGCGAACGCCGGCGGTCCTGGGGCCGCGCTTCAAGCAGGCTCCGCCGCGAGCGTCCGGCTTGCATCGGATGCTGGGGCTGCTGGCCAATGCGCCCGCAGAGACCTCGCTGCCGCTGCCGCCCGGCGCCAACCGGCCGGTGCACGCCTTGCCGGCGGACTTCGTGGCTGAGGCGCTGTATGCGGTCTCGGTGCTGGGGACGCGAGGCCACGCTTACCACGTCGCCGATCGCGATCCCCCGCCGCTCGCCGCGGTGCTGGAGCGCGCGGCCGTGTTCTTCGAAAAGCGTCTGGAGCTCGGCTTCGATCCGCGCTCGCTCGGGCGTATGTTGCTGCGAAGCCCGGGCTTCTGGCTCTCGCAGCAGAGCTCCGGCGCGTTGTCGGAGTGGGCCGAGGGGCCCGAGCTCGTCACGCGCGGTGGCGATCGTCTGCTCGAGCGCGCCGGACTACGCGCGCCGGGCTTGCTCGATTACCTGGACCGCGTCTTGCTCGAAACGCGCGAGCTGGTGCGCGAGCAGCGCTTGGAGCAGCCGGGCGGCAAGACTCCGATCGAGGTCGTGGCGTGAGGCGCGCCGCGGCGGGGGCGGGGTGGTGCATCGCCCTCGCGCTCGCC
>JAEYOT010000688.1 GCA_023411445.1 Pseudomonadota bacterium | reverse complement strand
CCGCGCCCGGCGCGCTTCAGCGCCTCGCGCGCTAGCGGCTGCTGCTTCGGATCCCAATAGAAGAGCAGCGCCTTCATCATGCGCTTCTCACGTAGATCCCGCGCGGTGTAGACCGGCTCGCTGCTGAACGGGTCCAGACCCGTGTGGTACATGCTCGTGGCCATCGACATCGGCGTCGGGATGAAGTCCTGCACCTGGCGCGGGCGCATGCCCTTGCGCTTCAAGTACAGCGCCAGCTCGATGGTGTCGGCCAGCGTGGACCCGGGGTGGCCGGTGATGAAATACGGGATCAGGTACTGCTCTTTGCCGGCCTGCTCGCTGGCGCGGCAGAAGGAGTCCGCAAAGCGCTCGTAGCTCTCGATGCCCGGCTTCTTCATTTTCTCCAGCACGCGCGGGTTGGTATGCTCCGGCGCCACTGAGAGCTGCCCTCCGGTGTGGTGCGCCGCCAGCTCACGCACGAACTCCGGGCTGCGCTCGGCCAAATCGTAGCGGACCCCGGAGGCGACGAACACACGATTGACGCCCGGCACCTCGCGCACCTTGCGCAGGAGATCGATCACCGGTTGGTGATCGGTGACCAAGTTCTTGCAAATCCCCGGGTGCACGCACGAGAGGCGCCGGCAAGCGCTCTCGGTGCGCTCGTCCTTGCACGTCATCTTGTACATGTTGGCGGTCGGTCCGCCCACGTCGCTGATCATGCCGGAGAAGCCCGCCATGCGCGTCAAGGCTCGAACCTCACGCACCACGCTGTCCGACGAACGGCTCTGGATCACGCGCCCTTCGTGTTCGGTGATGCTGCAGAACGTGCAGCCGCCGAAGCAGCCACGCATGGTGACGATCGACTCCTTCACGGTCTCGAACGCCGGGATCGTCTCACCGCGGTAAGCCGGGTGCGGCGCGCGCTCGAACGGCAGGTCGTAGAGCGCGTCCATCTCCTGCTCGTCGAGCGGCAGCGCCGGGCGGTTGAAGAACACCGCCTGCCGGCCGTGCACCTGCAAGATGGGGCGCGCGTTGTGCGCGTTGGTCTCCACCTGAAAACGCTGAGACATCGCAGAGAACGCGCGTTTGTCGGCCACGACCTCCTCGTAGGAGGGCAACACGACCGGCAAGCCATCCGGAACATACTTGCTCGGGGCCGCCGCGATCTTGCCCCACTCCTCGGCCTCGTCGATCACGTAGGCGGTGCCGCGCACGTCGGTGAGCTGCTGCACCTTTTCGCCCGCGTCCAAGCGCCGAGCGATCTCCCAAGCTGCGCGCTCGCCCATCCCAAACACCAACAAGTCGGCCTTGGCGTCGAGCAAGATGGAGCGCCGAATCGAGTCCGACCAGTAGTCGTAGTGCGCGATACGGCGCAGCGAGGCCTCGATACCGCCCAGCACGATCGGCGTGCCCGGAAACGCCTGCCGGCACAGGTTCGAGTACACGATGGTGGCGCGGTTCGGCCGCATCTCGGTGCGGCCTCCTGGTGAGTACTGATCCTCCGAGCGCACCTTCTTCTGCGCCGTGAGCTTGTTCAGCATCGAGTCCAAGTTGCCAGCGCTCACTCCGACGAACAGCCTGGGCCGCCCCATGCGCGCGATGTCCTCCGGCGTGCGCCAATCCGGTTGCGCCACGACGCCCACCTTGTAGCCGCGTGCCTCCAAGAAGCGCGCGATCAAGATCGGCCCAAACGCCGCGTGATCCACGTAGGCGTCGCCGGTCACGATCAGGATGTCGAGCTCGGAGTAGCCGCGCGCTTTCATCTCCACGCGCGTCGTTGGCAAGAAGCCGCGCCGAGGGCTCGGCGGAGCCGCTCGACCGGGTATGCGGAGCTGAACGAGATCCACGGCCTGGCGGTGTAGCAGGATCCGCCGCGCTCATCGCGAAATGGCCCGTTTTCGTCGATCCTCTGCAAGTTTTGCAGAGACGCAATGCCGCAGCCCGCTCGAGGCAGCCGAAACCAGCGGGTTTACTGGCTTCGGCTGTGCAGCCGGGGCTGGCATAATTTCTGCCTAAGTCAGCCCGTGACGATTGGTCGCTTTCCCGCCGCTACGGGCCGCGCGCCAGAACGCCGTTCCCATCACCGCGTGCTCAGCGGCGCCGCTGCCTGGCTCGTGGTCGACGGTGAGCGCATCAGCGCCGAGTGCGTGAACGTCTCGATGGGCGGCGCCGCCGTGCTGGTCGAAGCGCTACCGCCCGTTGGCAGCGTCATCTGGTTCGAGCTCTCGCTCGGCATGGACCGCGGCTCGATCGCGATTCAGTGCGAGGTCGTCCGCTCGTCGCCGGACTTGGGCCTGCGCTTCATGGCGCTGGACCGCCGCTCGCTGGAAGCGATCTTGTCGCTGCTCTGACCTTCGCTCAGTCCAGCGCGCCGAACGCTTCGCGCAGGCGCATCAGGTCCGGCTCCAGCACGTAGCCACCGATGCCGACGCGGAACGAAATCGTCGTCTCGTCGCCCCAGGGCCACCACAGACCAAACACCACGAGCCGGCCGCTCGTGTCGCCCGTGTACAAGCGCTGGTCCGTACGCACGCCGCCCGTGTTCTCCGCGATCTCACGGACCTGCGGCGGGGCGTTGACGACGGACTTCATCGTCCACTCGTTCGGAAAGTATTGCGTCACCACGGCCCGCGCCTCAGCGTCCAGCTCGGTGCTGAACGAGGATGCCACACAGGAAAAGCGGCTATCCCAGCTGAAGCCCCCCTTGATCCAGGCCTTCTTGAAGCGCCCACACATTTCGAACAGGGCTGCCGAGGATGAGCCTCCGCGTACTTCCATGCGCGAACCATAGCCGGTTTCGCGGCAAGTGGCAGGTTAGTCCGGCGATCTCCGGCAAGTACGCCGCTGGGCCGGCCGCGAGGCCCGCCGGCCGCTAAAAAGCCGGTTGAACGTCTGGACTCCCGGCGGGTACTCCTCTACGAAGCGCGGCCGCCCATGAGCAGATACACCGTCAGTGACTTCGTGAAATTTGAAGATGCCAGCCTCGGTCGGAAATGGTCCGGCAAGAAAGTCCCCATTTCGGACGTCTACGAGGCCTACATCGACGGCAAGCTCGATATCCCGGCCGACAAGTGGGAGGACTTTTTCCGCACCCGTCACGAAACGATGTCGTTCCGGCTGACGGACTCGCACATCCGCTGGGCGTTCACGAACTTCCTGCCGGAAGTGACCATCCACTCCAAGGCGCAGGATAGCCGCATCGTCGGCGAGCACTACAACCGCGGTAACGACTTCTTCGAGTGGTGCCTGGGCGAGGCCATGGTCTACACCGCCGCGTCGTTCGAGACGCCGGACATGCCGCTCGAGCAAGCGCAGTACCGCAAGATCGACCGCGCCTGTCAAAAGCTCCAGCTCAAAGAGGGCGAGACGCTGCTCGACATCGGCTGTGGCTGGGGCACCTTCGTCGCGCGCGCCGCCAAAGAGTTCGGCGCGAAGACGTACGGCGTCACCCTCGCGCAAGAGCAGGTCAACTTCGGCACGGATCGCATCGCCAAGTACGGCGTCTCGGATCGCGCCAAGGTGGAGGTGTGCGATTACCGCAACATCCAGGGCCGCTTCGACAAGATCGTCAGCTTGGAGATGGTCGAGCACGTCGGCATCAAGAACCTGGTCGGCTACTACCAAAAGGTGCACGAGCTGCTCGCCGACGACGGCCTGTTCGTCATCCAGTGGACCGGCATCCGCGGCCTCTACAACCCCCAAAACCCCCTGTCCGCCCTCACCATGCGGCCCGAAGATCTGATCTGGGGCCTGTTCATGAACCGCTACATCTTCCCGGGCGCCGACGCGAGCCTGCCGCTCTCGGGCATGATCCGCGCAGCGGAGGACGGCGGCTTCGAAGTGACGGACGTGGAGAACATGAGCCCGCACTACGTGCTCACGCTCCGCCGCTGGCGCGACATCTGGGTCGGTAACCGCGAGAACGTGATCAAAGCCTACGGCGAGCGCTGGTACCGCCTCTGGTACTTCTTCCTGCACTGGTCTGCGCTGATCGGCGAGCAAGGCAGCGCCTTCACGTACCAGATGCTGATGCACAAGAACTCGGACAGCTTCAACCGCCACAAGCTCCAGTTCGGCTCCGGCAAGAACTGGCGCTGAGCGCCGCCCTCCGGCTCCAGCCCCCATCCGTTCGTCTTCGAATGGGGGCTGCCCCAACCGCAGCTCCCTCCGCAGCGCTCACGTCCCGGCGCGAGGCCACCCTGCGCGCACACGGCACCGCGCCAGCGCAACGCCGGCACCCCGCGCCAGCGCAACGCCGGCACCACCGCGCCTGCGCAACGCCACCGCGCTGGCGCAACGGTAGCCCTGATCGCTACGCCCAGCACTGTTCCAGATTGAACTAAAAATTCCCCGAGAATTTCGCGGCTCATCCGCCTGCTGGGTCGATGGTGCTACTTTGAACTGCCAATCGTCGGCCTCGTGGAGCCAGGTTCCGAGGCATTGTTCAGCCTCATGAAGCCACCCGATTTTCAGCGTCATGGAGCCACCTGCAAGGTGGGCTGAGCTGGATTTTCAGCCTCATGGAGCCACCCGATTTTCAGGGACATGGAGCCATTTCCAGGCGCTGGGCCGGGTGACTGAACGAGACGACCGGAAGAGCAGGATGCTTCCCGACGACGGTGCAGGACGCCGTCGAGAGGCAGCCATGAGCTTTCGGGAGTTGATGATCGGCGTAGGAAGTGCTCCGGCGCTGGGCGGCGGGGGCAGAGCGCGCGACAAGTGGCGCGCGAGGGTATTGTTAGCCGGCGCGCAGCGAGCCGCTACGTTGAGCGGCGACGTGGCCTGGGCCCGGACGTCTTGACCGACGAGCGCGCGCGTGATGTCGCGCAGTGCGTAAAGGCTCGGCCGCTACTGGCGGTCTCCGATCCACGGCAACTGCTTGAATCGCGGCGCATTCAAATCGAGCGATGGCTCAATCAAGACGAGTCGCTCGCGATGGTGCGGATTCACGAGCTCTTGGCTCGAGATGGGATCGATGTCTCGTATGCCACGCGGCGCTGCTGGGCCCAGACGAGGCTCGGTGTCGGGGGGCGGAGCCCGACGGTGCGCGTGGACGCCCACACGCCGGTGGCCAGCGGCAGACGTGACACCGCTTCCTTCGGTCGTTGAGTTCCCCACCTGGCTC
>JAEYOT010000385.1 GCA_023411445.1 Pseudomonadota bacterium | reverse complement strand
CTCGTAGAACGTGTTGGTCGTCGTCCCGCCAAAGAAGGGGATTTTGACGGTCTCCGAGGGACGACCGAAGTCCCGCAAGACCTTGCTGGTGCCATCCTTCAGGTCACCGCGCCAGAGGTAGCCGCCTCCCATCGCCGTGACGTAGCCATCACGAAACTTGGGCAGCGTGACCCACGGCGCAGACAGCGCGACTCGCTTGGCGTCCAGGTCGAAAACGTTGAGCGACCTCCCCGGCGTGCGGTAGGCGACGTAGCGACCATCCCGCGAGAAGGCAAAGACGGGGCTCTTCACGTTTAAGACAATGCGTGCGGCGCCGTCCGCGTAGAGCGACACGCCGCTGGGCGAGCCGAGCATCAGGCCGCGGTTTGTCCAGCGGTAGCCGACCACCCGTTCGAACCTCTGCTCGATCTGCCAGCTTTCGCCCTTTCTGATGAGCAAGGCCAGCGTGGGCGGGGTGGTCTGGTCGGCCAGGAGGACTCGGTGTTCGATCGTCAGGTCGTGACTTTGGGGGCGAAAGGCCACCACCCACGCGCGGTCCGAGCCCACCTTCTGGTGATGCAGCAGGCGGCTGCTCGCTGTCTCCCAGATGTTGAGCTCACCATCGAGCACGGAGGCAAACAGCTGACCATCGTCGCTCAGCGACGATCCCCCCGGGTACGACGCGACGCTCCACGGATCAGGAGCCAAGATGTCCAGTCGTCGGTAGAGACCGGCTCCGACGTCCAGCACGCCTAGATGCACCTCGTGCCCCATAGTCCGCCCCAGCACCGCGACGTAGCGCTTGCTGGGAGACAGGTGGTAGTCGCCCTGATGGGCAGTGGTGCGCCAGAGCACGCGCTGGTCGTTCAGATCGTACGCGACCACGATCGTGTCCACGAGGGGCCAATCATTGCCATCCAGCTCCTCACGGTGGTCGACCAAGAGGATGCGGCTCTCGCTCAGGAACAGCTCCTGGTTGCTTTTCATGGGCAGCTCCGCGCCCCGGTAACAACCCCCGAGCATCAAGGCGCACGCGAGCAAGAAGAGACGCCACACCATGGCCAATTATACCGCTGCTAGCGCCAGGCGACGCCAGGCGCTTGAGTCCCGCTGCCGTAGCGTGTACGAAACCGCGGGTTTATGGCGGAGACCGAGAAGAAGTGGGACAAGGAGCGGCCGTTCATCCGCATCAACTCGCCGTCGGCGACGTCGGGCCGGAGGCTGGATGGCAAAGGCCATGCCCAAGGCACGCGACGCCAGGAAGACTTCCAGCCACAGAACTCCCTGCTCGACGTGCTGGTCATCAGCCAGCTCATCGCCCTGACGCCCTCGTGGGCCAAGACGGACAACCAGGCGGACACCCTCGCTGAGCGCGAGCTCAACGCAGAGCAAGAAGTATTCGGCCAGCTCAAGCGTAGCTTTCAAACGTGGACCGACGCGCCGCCCTTGCCGTGGCACACCTGGTACGATTGGAACTTCCACGTCGAGCCCGAGTCTGAATATGCGCACCTGCGCGGCATGGGCAACGAGGATCAAGTCAAGCAAGTAGGGCCTGAAGACGAGGCCATCCTCAACGCGCCCAACACGCCTATCGGCGGAGCCGGCGGCATTGGCAACGTCGAACGGAGGGCCAAGCGCGAGGACGCCAAGCGCGAGGCGCTGGTTCAGGGTCGGACGATGGAGCTCGAGTGGGACTGCGGCGCGTTCGGCAGCGTGCCGGGCGCCATGTTCGGTCGCGATCTGGCCTGGCCAATGACGGACTGGTTCGTGTGGGTGGCCGGTCGCTCCATTTACGATGGCGGGCACGAGTCGGAAGGGGAGGAGGCGCAGAGCCCTGAAGAAATCCGCGAGCAAGCGCAGCGGGTCGGAAGGGGCGGCACGCGGCTGCCCTCCAAGCCCAAGACCGACAATGCGAACAAGACGACGCGCTCCGAGCTGCATCCCTGCAAGGCGGTCGCCACGGCGCGCTGGGAAGCGCACAAGTTCAGCGGCACGGACCATTTCGTGCCCGCGATCCAGTTCATGTTCTTCAGTAGCAAGCGCGGCGGCTACAAGGACTTTTCCACGCTCAAGCCGAAGGGGAAGGACTACGAGTTCATCGTCGACCTGCCGCCGCCGAGCGGTGCCTTCTTGCCGCTCGAAGTGCCGATCGGCAAGACGCCCGACTTCCCCTTCAATCGCGTGGTGCTGAGGCAGGAGCCGCTCGTGGACTTCACGTTCGAGCCTTTCTTGACCCTGGACGGGCCGCCCGGTATGCGCAACGTCTCGAGGCGCTCGCCAGACCTCGACCCACCGCTGAAGCTGCCCACGCTCGAGCAGATGCAGCAGTTTGCGCCGCGGGTCGAGCTGCTACCGGAGAAGCCGGGTAAGCCGCATGAACGCCAAGCCAAGGTGACCATCCCGATCACGGCCTTCGCCGACGCGCACCCAGACTTGGATAGCTACGGCGTCATCGTCAGCATCGGCTGGTTTGACCCTGACAAGCGCCAGGGCAAGGACGTGTTCAAGTGCACCGTCAAGCTCAAGGAGTTCGAGAAGGGCGTGATCGATCACGACACCTTCCGCGAGGAATGGCGCTTCAAGGTCGGGGTCAATGGGCGCTGGTTCCATCACCAGTTCGAAGGGCTGAGTAGCAACAGCGTGCGGGCGCTCGACCACGAGGTCGTGCTGCACCTGCACAAGGATGACCTGATCTCCATCACGTCCCACGGCGCCGAGGTGGACCTGGTCGATGACGTCTACGCCAAGACGGATCGCAGCATCACCATCAGCGACCGGGACATCAACACGGTGGATCTGACGGACCCCAGCGTGGGCGGTAGCACCCAGCAGCGGGACATCGACTGGGATCGCGACGTGGACGGTCACCGCCGTCCCGATGGCGTGGCGCGGGCGGGGAGCTCGCCGGTGCAGCGCGCCATCTGCCGTAAGCTGTTCAGCTTGATGTTCAGCACGTTCAATGATCAGAACGACCCTCTCGGTATCATCGACCCGAACCGCGGCAGCAAGGCCGAAAACGAGTTCAATCCCTGCAAGGTGTCGAAGCTGCCGCTGGGGCAAGAGCAGCAGTTCGAGCTGAAGGCGACCGCCACCTCCGAGGTCGGTGACTCGGCAGAGCTCGTGCGCGTGCACCCGGACTTCGTGGAGAAGGAAGAGGACATCGACTACACTCTGCGCTATTCCATCCTGGTCGAGACGCAGGATGCGCTAAGGAGCTAGACGTGCTTGCGCTGCTGCGTCCCCCCAACGGCGTCCTTTATCGCCTGGACTTCGGCGAGCCCACTGACGTGGCGCGCGAGCCCGCAGAGCTGGTTGCTTGGGTGCTCGACGACTACCCGGCCCGTCGGGATGCTTTGTGGGATTTGCGCCCGCTGGTCGGGGTAGAAGAGCTGGGGCGGCTCTTGCCTCAGCTTCAAGACGAACCGCAGCGGCTCACGTACGCGCTGCTGGGCTTGCGCTTCTTCGCGATGGCATCGCCCGTCGCGCACGACGTCACGAAGTGCCTGGATCACCCGGACAAGCAGGTGAGGCTCGCCGCGCTCGGCGCGCTGGGCTCCATGGCCGTCTACACCACGACGCGGCACCTGGGTCGCTTCGTGGTGAGGCTCGATCCGGAAGAGTGGCGCGAGGCCGCGAACGCTTTGGCCAAGTTCGGGACGGACGAAGCCACCGCCATGATCAAGCGACGCGCGGCTGTTGAGCCCGACGCGGAGGTTTACGTTGAGCGCGCGGAAGAGCGACGCGAGGTCATCGAGCAAAAGCAGCTGAACCTGCTGGTGGTCCCGACGCTCAAGACCGAAAACTTCGAAGATTTGTGCATCTTCAGCCCCATGTGCGCGGCGCAGCTCAGCGCCGTGCTGGGCCTTGCCGATCTTCCTGAGATCTTGCGGCAGCGCGCCGCGCGCGTGCTCGGCGTGACTCGTCAACGGCAGGCGGGGCCCCCGGCGCTCGCGGCGTTCGGGGAGCCGACGGCGAGCCTCTCCTTCCGTACCACGCTGGCCTGGCTGTTCGGGCGCATCCGTCACGTGCCGGCGCTACCGGCGCTGCACGACGCGCTCGCCAGCGCAAACGGCCCGTTCGAGCTGACCCTCATCGAGAGCGTGGGGCGCATCGGGCGGCAAAGCTCGCTGGGCGTCTTGCTCAACCACCTGGAGCGTGCCTCCGATGCCGAGGTCAAGGCAGCCCTTCGCGACGCGCTGTGGCGGATTGCGAGGCCGGTGGAGCCTGAAGCCAAGCACTGGTCTCAGCGCGATGAGGGCGACACGTGGCTCTATGTCTTGACCTCCGACGGCCGAGTCGAGGCGGAGCAGCCCGGTCCGTTGCTCGAAGCGGCCACCAGCTCCGAGTCTCCCGCCGCTCGGCGAGACGCCGCTTTCGCGCTGGGGCTGTTGCCGCGGACGCAAGAGCGCCGGGATCTGCTCCGCTCCCTAGCTGCCACGGATCCCGATGCGAGCGTGCAAGCCGCCGCGGCCAGCGCGCTGAGGACCGGCTCGTGAGCGGCGCCGCAGCACCGCCATATTGGTCGCCGAGCCAGTGATGTCACGGAAGCAGCGCTACGTTTTCGTCTGCACCAAGCGCCGCCCTGAGGAGCACAAGAAGGGGTCGTGCGCCGTGCGTGGGAGCGAGCAGCTGGTGAGCGCGCTCAAGCTGGCCGCGGGTAAGGCCAAGCTCAACGTGCGGGTGACCTCCAGCGGCTGCTTCGACCTGTGCTGGGTCGGCGCGGCGGTGTCGATCATGCCCGACAACGTGTTCCTCAAGCACGTCGACGAAGCCGACGTTCCGCGCGTGGTGGAGGCCCTGGCAGCGCCGACCACGGCCGAGCTGGAAGAGCGGCTGGAGCCGCTGGTAGCGCAACCAAGCGACTTCGTGGATCCGACGAAGGCGAGCGGCTGAGCCTGACCGTCGTCAGCCCTTGGCTTGGCGCTTGCGGGCGATCGCGTCGTACGCCGTGTTCCACACGCCGCTCAAGAGAAACCAGGTCGCCAAGAACGCTAGCGTCTCCAGGCTGAACGACTTGAACTTATAGAACGCCTCCGCAATGGCGAAGGCCGTCCCCATCGGCACGAGCTCCCGAGCCAACCCTACCCGAACACCCTGATTCAGAACGACGCTGTACACTTTGCTTCCCTTCCGACGGGTAGACTACGGGTTCTCCCGAGCGTCAAGGGGCGCTCAGGCTGCGCAGAGCTCGAAACATTACGTCTGCAGACTCGCGCACGGCCCCACGAGCTTCACCTTCGATCAGGCTACCAACCGAGCTTTGGTGCCAGCTGCTTCCAGCACGCGCTGCGCTGGGCCCTCGTGCTGCTTATCACCGCGCACACCTTGTCCGCGGGCTGAAGCTTGCTGCAGGCCACGAGCACGGCGCGCTCGTCCACGAACAACGACCAGGAGCTGCAGCTGGCCATGTTCGTGGCGGTCGTGCTCGGGCTACACCTCGTCAATTGGCTCGCCTGGCTCAGTCCAGAAGCCCGGACGCTCGGCGATCGACTCGGCGGCGGGCGCGTGGTGTGGCGGCGTCGCCGCTCGGAGCGCTCCTCACGCTGTTACCGGCTGTGCTTCGGCGCGCCAACCGGCGACGAGCGAGCGCGACCTACAGCTCGCGGTAGCCGCCCGGCACGGAGTACGTGTCGTCGCGGCCGGCGGTCATGAACATGCCCCAGCAGGAGAGGCGCGTCTTGGCGGCGAACGTCAGGTCGTCATCCAAAGTGCCGGTTTGACCCAGCACGGCGAGGTTGGAGCGGCGCACGCCCCACGCGCCGGGCCCGTGCTGCAGCAAGGCGTTGTGCAGCTCGGAGGCGGCTTCATCCGCATTCTTGAGCACGGCGACGCGCAGACGCACGGGAACGTCCGTGCCGGCGCCGCTGACGACGAGGTAAATCAGGTCGGAGCGGGGGCGCTCGATGCGCACGTCCAGCTGCTGCTGGTTCAAGAACTCGATGATGTGGCCCTCGGTCAGCGGACGCCCCTCGGGGACCAGCTCCTGCTCGCCGCACGTTGGCTTGAAGCGCAAGCCGGAGGGATCCGCGGCGGTGGCGGGGCCAGCGTTCGTCTTGACGACGTTGGCGTTGACGTTGGACCCGTCGTTGATACGAAACGCGGGGGAGCCGCAGCCGAGGACGCTGAGCCCCAAGAGGCCCACACCGCAAGCCCTGCCGAACATGGGGGCTTTGTAGCAAAGCTCGGGCCGGCGGGGGAGTCAGTTCGTGAAAATGGGGCTACCCGGCTGCGCGTGAGCGCTGTTAGCTTCGCCCCGGTGTCGGACCGTTGGGTGAGCAGTCTGTTGGTGTTGGGTCCCTTGCTGCTGGGCGGCTGCGGCGGTCCGTCGGAGGGCGCGACGCGCAATCGTACCTTCTACGATTGGACGGTCGCGACCGGTGAGGCGGGAGCCAAAGAGTTCGAAGAGCGCTACCCCCCGCTGGACCTAGCGGCCGCGCCACCTCGCCCCGAGTACGTGGGTGTGACGGTGCTGCGGCGAGGCATCCACCTCTCCAAGCCGAAGAACTGGCTCTTGCGCGACGCCTCGAACCAGCCAGGTCAGGCGTACATCGGCTACGTTTCGCCCAACGCCTACTCGTTTGCCATCTACGAGCGCCCGGAGACCGTCGAGGATCCGTGGCGCGACATGCTCAAGCGCTTTGAGGACGACACGCAGTCCGTTGGCGCCAAGCTCGTCGGCAAGCGCGTGCCGATGGCGACCGGCATCGGTCAAGGCCGAGCGTACAGCGTGGAGCGCTCGGTGGAGGCTGCGAAGAAGCCGCTCACCAGCCGGAGCCGGGAGTACCTGGTGCGCGGCCTGTCGCGCGTCGTTCTGGTGCAAATCGTGTACGAAGGGGACGACTCGTCGCAGGTAGATCCAGAGCTACTACGCGTGATCGACACGCTGGAGGTGCTGTGATGGTGCGCCACGTCCGTTCGCTGGCGCTGCTGACGGCGCTTGGCGCGCTGGGCTGCGCGGGCGCCGTGGAGTCCTCCAAGCTGGAGGATCGCGCGCGCCGCACCGTGCCGGTGCCGATCTGCATTCAGCCACTGGAGCGCAGCACGAGCGGCGTCTCCAAGATCGAGCCGCACGACTACTGGAAGATGGTCCTGCCCGCGTACGACGTGGGCTCTAGCACCGTGGATAGCGGCTCCAATGACTGCGCGGGGCGCCCCGCTTTCTCGGAGAAAGATCTGCTCTCCGCCGAGGGGCCGCGCTCCGGTTCCATCCCCACCAAGCCGGACCACGCCGTGGTGACGCCGGGGCCGGACGGCTTCCGCGTCGTGTGGTTGCGCACGTTCGAGTTTTCGGACGGCAGCTCCGCGGGGCCGCTCGCGCTGGTGCGCTCGCGCGAAGGCTACGCCGAGGTGTACGGCACCGGCGCCTTGCGCGCGAAGCTCAAGACCACGCGCTTCGGTCTCGAGCGCATGGGCTCACGCATCTTGGTCACCGCGACGGACGAGGGCTGCGGTGAGGCCAAGCCTGGCCAGCCCTGCGAAACGGCCTTCACCGTCTTCTTGCTCGGCAGCGGCCGCTTGAACCGCGCGGCCTCGTTGCCGTTGGATCGCATCGACTACCGGCCGTTCCCGGGGCTGCCCGGCCTCTCCAAGTACCGCCTGACCGCGACGCCCGTCTTCCAAGAGAAGGGGATGCGTGTGGTTGAGCAGGTGCTGGTGCAAGACGCGAACCAGGGCACCGTGCGCAAGAGCGATCTGGAGCGCGTGTTCAAGCTGGCCCCCGGCGGGGAGCTGCAGCCCAGCGCGCCGTCGCTGTGGCATCAGGTCGCGGGCGAGCACACGCAGCCGAGCCCGCCGCCTGCGCCTCCGGTGAGCGACAAGCCCAGGGGCAGGACGAACTGAGGCGCTTCGTCGCGGGCGCCCAGGCGCGCTCGCGACGAGCCTCCGCCCCCGACTACCAGCAGATCAGGTCGCCGCCGTAGCCGCACTCGGGGCGCTGCGCCGAGCCGTAGATCGCGCCCAAGCCGAGGCCGATGGCGAGCCCGATGCCGGCGCTGGCCCACGACTGCCCGGCGCTTTCCCAGTTGCCTGAGCTGCGGCCGATGGTGGTGATGACGGCGAGCGCCGCGGGCACACCGACGTTCATCGCCAGCGAGCCGCCGTTCAGACGACCGTCGCTCCACTTGATGGTGTCCACCAAGAACAGGCCGAGACCCTGGCCGAGCGCCGCGCCCGAGAGGTACGCGTGCGTGGAGAGCATGCCGTACGACGTGCAGCCGGGCGTACCGGGCATGGCCTCTTCGCAGCCAGGGCGCGGCCCTTCGAACGTGTCCTTCAGAAACTGCTCGTTGATCAGACCGGTGGCGAGCAGGGTCATGCTCGGAGCCAGCACGGAGGCGTGCCAGCGCGCTTTCCAGCCGACCGTGACCTCCGGGTCTGAATAGAAGATGCGCGGCATCAGCAGCTGCACGCCGATGCTGGAGATGGTCAGGATGTTGGTGGCATCCTTCCAGCCCTGGCTGCGCTCCGGCGGCGCGCTCTCTTGCGCAGCAGCGGGCGCTGCGACGAGCGCGAGCGAGGCCGCACAGGCGAGCCCCAAAGCCTTGATCCCACTGATCCCGAGTTTTCCGCTGCCCTGCACGCGGCCATTTATCCCGGGGCCCGTCCAGGCCGCAAACAAAACTTGGAGTTGTTTCGCGCGCGACCTGGAACGCTGGCCAGCGGTCCGGCTACTCGAAGGAGTAGCTGAACTCCGAGCCCGACACCGACACTGCTACACGGCTGGGGGGCTTGCCGTCGAGCGTGCGCAAGAGCAGCTCGCGGCTGAGCTGGGGCAGGAGTGTGTTGGTGAGCACCGCATCGATCATGCGGCCACCGCTCTCCAGCTCCGTGCAGCGGCTGCTGATCAGCTGCACCACCGCGTCGTCGTAGCTGAAGGGGATCTGGTAGCGCTCCGTGACGCGCTTCTTCACGCGGTCCAGTTGCAGCCGCACGATGTTACCCAGCATCTCGTCGCTGAGCGGGTAGTACGGGATGACCACGACGCGGCCGAGCAGCGCCGCCGGGAACACCTCGAGCAGCGGCTTGCGTAGCGCCTCGGCAATCTGTGCAGGATCCGGCTTCTGGCCCTGCGCCGCCATCTGCATGATCAGATCACTGCCGACATTGGAGGTGAGCAGGATGACGGTGTTCTTGAAGTCCACCCGGGTGCCCTGGCCATCTTCCATCCAGCCCTTGTCGAAGACTTGGAAGAACACCTCGTGCACGTCCGGGTGCGCCTTCTCCACCTCGTCCAGCAACACCACGCTGTACGGCTTGCGGCGCACCGCTTCCGTCAGCACGCCGCCTTCGCCATAGCCGACGTAGCCGGGAGGCGCGCCTTTGAGCGTGGAGACGGTGTGCGCTTCCTGGAACTCACTCATGTTGATGGTGATGGCGTTCTGCTCGCCGCCGTAGAGCGCTTCGGCCAAGGTCAGCGCCGTCTCGGTCTTGCCGACGCCGGACGGGCCCGCCAGCAAGAACACGCCGATCGGCTTGGTCGGGTTCTCCAGTCCAGCGCGCGCCGTCTGGATACGACGCGAGATCATTTCCAGCGCGTGGTCCTGCCCGATCACTCGCTCGCCCAGCACCTCGTGCAAGCGCAGCACGGTCTCGATCTCGTTTTTCACCATGCGGCCGGTGGGGATGCCGGTCCAATCGGCGATCACGCTGGCGATCGATTGAGCGTCCACCGTCGGGAAGATCAGCGGATTCTCCGCCTGCAGCTGGGTTAGCTCGGCGCCGAGGCCTTTGAGCTCGGTGAGCAGGGTGTCGCGCTTGTCCGACCCGTCCAGCGAAGGGGGAGGCGCCGGCTCGGCGTCGGCCTTGTCCGCGCTGCCAGCGGTCGAGCCGCGTAGCTCCGCGCGGATGGCCAAGATGCGGTCGACCAGCGCCTTCTCCGAGCGCCAGCGCTGCTCCAGCCGGCCCAGCTCTTTCGTCTCTTCTTCTAGCTCTTTCTCGACATCCGCGAGGCGCGAGCCCGCGTCCACACCCACGGCCTGCTCGCGCGAGATGATCTGCAGCTCTTGCTTGAGCAGATCGATCTTGCGGCGGCTGTCCTCCACCTCGGGCGGCACCGCGTGCTGGCTCACCGCGACGCGGGCGCACGCCGTATCCAACAAGCTGACGGCCTTGTCCGGCAGTTGGCGATCCGGGATGTAGCGCTTCGAGAGCTTGACCGCGGCTTCCAGCGCCTCGTCGAGCAGCTGCACGCGGTGGTGCTTCTCCAGCACGCTGGCGGTGCCGCGCAGCATCGCGATCGCCTTGGCCTCGCTCGGCTCCTCCACCTTCACCACCTGAAAGCGGCGGGTGAGCGCCGGATCGGGCTCCACGAACTTCTTGTACTCGGCCCAGGTGGTGGCGGCGATGGTGCGCAGCTTGCCGCGGGCGAGCGCGGGCTTGAGCAGGTTGGCTGCGTCGCCCGTACCCTGCGCGCCGCCGGCGCCGATCAGCGTGTGGGCTTCATCGATGAACAGGATGATCGGCTTGGGTGACGACTGCACCTCGTCGATCACCTGGCGCAGGCGATTCTCGAACTCGCCCTTCATGCTGGCGCCGGCTTGAAGCAAGCCGATATCCAATACGCGCAAGGTGACGTCCTTCAGCGCGGGCGGGACGTCGCCAGCGGCGATGCGCTGGGCGAAGCCTTCCACGACGGCTGTTTTGCCCACGCCCGCCTCGCCCGTGAGGATGGGGTTGTTCTGCCGGCGGCGCAGCAGAACTTGGATGATCTGGCGGATCTCGTCGTCGCGCCCGGCGATCGGATCCATCTCACCGCTGCGCGCGCGCTCCGTCAGATCAGTGGAGTACTTGGCCAGCGCTTGTTGCTTCCCGAGCGCAGCGGGCGCGATCGCGTCGCCGTCCGTGCCGGCAGGTGCGCTGGCGGCGAGGCCCTTGGCGCTCTTGGCCTCGGAGGAGTCCCCGCACAGATCGTTGAAGCGACTGACGAGGTCGTCCAACTTGAGCTTGAGCAGCTCCTTGGAGATGGCAAACAGCGCGTTCTTCAGCTGCGGCGTCTTCAGCCAGCCGACGAGCAGATGACCGCTCCGCACCTCCGCTTCGCCGAACAGCAGCGTGCCGTAAACCCAGCCGCGCTCCACGGACTCTTCCACGTGCGTGGAGAGATCCGACACAGAGGTGGCGCCACGCGGCAGGCGATCCAGCGCCTCCGTCAGGTCCTTGGCCAGGCGCGCGGAGTCCACCTGGTAGTGCTTGAGCAGACGCAGCAAGTCCGAGTCCGGCGCTTGCAGCAGCTGGTGCAGCCAGTGCGATAGCTCCACGTACGGGTTGCCTCGCATCTTGCAGAACAGCGTGGCGCTCTCGATGGCCTTGTACGGCACGGGTCCGAGCTTCCCGAACAGGGTGCTACGACTGATTTCCGACACGGTGTTTCTCTCCCAGCTGTGAAAGGCGACCCTCTCGCCCCGCGGGCGCTACGGTAGCGTACGTTCGGTCGAATTCGTGTCAGGATCGACCACGACGTGCGCTTTGGGGCGTTGGGGAGCGCCGCCGAGCGTAGCGCTCAAACCCAGCCGCCCGGCCCGCCCCAGGCGCAGCGGACGGAGCGCGTCAGGCGACGGGATCAGCTCGACGTCCCAGGCGAGCTGCGGGCCCGCGTAGGCGCGCACCAGCGCCTTGAGCTGCGCGAGCCCAGCGCTGCCTGGCAAGAAGCGCGCGAAATCCCCCTCGCTCAGCGGCCCCATCACCACGCGGAACTTGTGGCTACGGCTGAATACGCGCCGACCGAGCACCGCCGTGCGGCCCAGTCGACTCACCTGCGGGTGACCGAGCCGAAAGCGGTCGTCTTCGTGCAGCGTGAGCCACTCGCCCATGAACTCGCGCAACTGCACGGGGTGCTCGAAATAACCGCTCAAGACGGCGCGCAGCCCGTCCGGCGGCCGTGACGCCATCGCGAACAGGCCTGCGAAATAGAGCTTGGCGCGGTCCGGCACCGCGTCGACGCCGAGCTGCGCCGGCAAGGCGTGCCCGAAGGCGGCGCCCACGTACGTTCGGAAGCGATCTTGCTCTGCGCGATCGCGGCTCACGGTGGGGCGCGTCACCGCCCAGGCGCGGTGAAACAGCGCCAGCATCCGGTGGTGGAACATGTCCACGAAGGACGCGAAGGCGTGGTCGCCCGCCTGACGGATGCGATCGCGCGCGTACTCCGTGAGGTGGAGCGGCAACGGCCCCTGCGGGCCGAACATGCCCAAGAAACCGACCGTCAAGCGCGCCGGGCCATCTGCCACGGGCGGCGTGAAGCCACGGACGGCGGAGGGCACGAAGTCGAAGGAGGGATCTTGACCCAAGCGCAGCGGCTCTTCGCGCGGCTTGACCGCTTCGCCCCAGCGCGGCAGCTGCCGGAACGCGACCTCCACGCGCCGCATCGCCTGATGGAAATCGAAGTCGAAGGGGCGCTGCCCCAGCGACTTCAACCAGCTCACACGATCGAACGCTGACCCAGCCTCGTTGGCCATCGCATGATCTCTCCCCGCTGCGGGGTCTTGAGCACGGTCTCGGTGAATGAGTTAATCGCGACCAACCGCGCGAAGAAGCGCTCCAGCACGGCGCTCATCAGGAAGCTGCTGCCGCCCTCGAAGTAGGCCTCGTCGCAGTCCAGCGTGATCTCCAGGCCGCGCGCGAAGCTGGCGGGACCATCGAACGGCAGGCGCCGCGTGACCGAGCTGGCCGTCACCGAGCGCAGGCCGTCGATCTCGCGGCGTAGGCTGGCAGAGCCGAGCTCCGCATAGAGCGCGAGCAGTTGCCGCAGCGGAGCCGGACCCAGCCCGTCCTGCACGTTGCCGACCGAGAGGTGGTTCAGTGAGAGGTGGCTGACCAACCGCCAGGCGCTCTCGCCCCAAGCGGGCGACGGCTGCGGCTCCGAGGGCCCGGCGACGCAGCGGATGGCCTCGATCGGCGCGCCCGTGTCGGCCGTGAAGTCCGTCTTGCCCACGCCGACGCTCATCAAGAGCGGCAGATCGCGGTTCGTGCACAGCGCCTCGACCGCGAGCTGCTTGAGGTCCGAGTGGTAAGGTCCCTCTTCGCCATCGACCAGCGACAAGAACACCTCGCCGCCAGCGTAGGTGCTGCGCGGCCCCAGCACCGCGCGCCGCGACGAGATCAGCCGCGTCTGTCGGTGCACAGTAAAATAGGCTTGATCTTCCGCGTCGTGCCGCGCCGTGCACTGGTAGAAGGGCAGGAAGGAGCGGCCCGCGGTGGGGGTGGCGCCGATGCCGGAAACGCTCAGCACCGAGTGCACCTCGAAATCCAACGGGCGAGTGCGATCCGGAACGACGTGGTACTCGTTCTCCCGCTCGCTCAGGTGAATACGGTCCACCTTCTTCGGAAACAGGTTGACCGCCGGCGTGCAGTAGAGCGCCAAGTGCTCGGCGGACACGGTCGCCTCCACGGTCGCGTCCCGCCGATCTAGCAGCACGACGAGCTCGGCCTCACTCGTGGTGCACCCGGCCAAGAGCGCGCGCAGATCCACCAGCTCCACGAACAGGAAGCGCTGCGGCAGCGCGAAGTACTCATGCAGCAGCCGGTAGCCGTGAAACGAGCGCAAGTCGTAGGGCAGGAGCGCTTCTTCGTCGCTGAAGCCCATCGGCCGCAGCGGGCACTGCGGCGAGAATCCGATGCGCTTGCCCGTGCTGTCGCGCGCCACCAGGCCCACGGCGCCGCCTGCCAGCAGCTCGTAGAGCTTCATCCCTAGCTGCTCCGGACCACGCAAGTACAGCGCCAGCTTGTCGAGCGGCAGCTCGCCCAGCGGCGTGTCGCCCACCGTGCGCAGCTTGATGCGCAGCGCGCTCTTGATGGCCCGCCGCGAGCTCACGGTGATGTCTCCCAGATCTCCCACGTGCCCGGCGTGCTTGACGGAGCTGACCTCCAGCGGCCACAGCTCGACCGGGTGCGCCGTGCGGTACTCGCACGCGGTTTGCTCCCCGCGCCCTAGGGTCCCCTTCAGTGAGGTGCCGCGCGGCACGAGCAAGCCCTCCGTGAGCACGCCCTGCTTCAGGTTCGGGCGTAGCTGCACCACCGTCATGGACGGCGTGGGCGCCAGCAGGTGTGGCGCTAGGATCGACATCATGCCCTGCGTGAAGCGCGGGTACTCCGAGTCGATCTTCAGTTGCACCCGCGCCGCCAGGAACGCAAACCCCTCCAGCAAGCGCTCCACGTACGGATCGGCGCACTCGAACTCGTCGAGGCCCAGCCGTCCCGCGATTTTCGGGAAGCTTTTCGCGAACTCCCCACCCAGCTCGCGCAGGTACGACAGCTCTCGGTTATAATAGTGGAGTAGCCGCTTATCCACGCGCTACCCCACCTGACCGGTCACGTCCGAGACCTGCGCTTCGCCAGTCTCCAAGTTCAGGTCAGTGCGCAAGAACAGCCGCAAGGGCAGGGGCTGCGCCCAGAGCTCCGCTTCAATCAGCACGCACAGCGCGTTGGGGCCGAACTCTTTGCGATCTTGCATCAGCCTGACTCGCACGCTGTTTTTCATCAGCCGCGGCTCAAACTCCCAGATGGCCTTGCGGATCATCTTCTCCAGCGTTGGCGCGTGCACGCCAGCCGCTGTCTTGCCCGAGAGATCCGGTAGCCCAAAGTTCAGCGTGGAGCGCTCGGCGTCGGGGTGACCGCTCAGGTCCTCCACCGACGCCAAGTTCACCGCGTTGAACAGCCAGCCCAGGTCACGCCGCACGCTCTCGCGCAGGCGCTGCGGCGAGAGCACGCGAAGGTCGCGGCTCTCCACCTTCTGCTCCGGCTCGTTGTCGGTGAGCCGGTCGAGCAGAGAAGGCTGAAGCCGCTCCTTCGCGGTGAGCTCCGCCATGACTCAGGTCACGACGATTTGGCCGAAGGTAGCTTGGAGACCAGCCGGAGCGACACCGACAAGCCTTCCAGCTGGTAGTGCGGCCGGAGGAAGAACTTGGAGTTGTAGTACCCCGGGTTCGATTGGTCCTCTTCGATGACCACCTCTGCGGCGGCCAGCGGGCGGCGCGCCTTCGTTTCCTCGCTGGAGTGCGCGGGGTCACCGTCCACGTACTGAGTGATCCACTTCTGCAGCCACTTTTGCATGTCGTCGGCGGCCTTGAAGCTACCGACCTTGTCGCGAACGATGCACTTCAGGTAGTGCGCGAAGCGGCAAGTGGCGAACAAGTAGGGCAGGCGAGCCGCCAGCGCCGCGTTCGCGGTCGCGTCCGGATCGTCGTAAGTGGCCGGCTTCTGCAGCGACTGCGCGCCGATGAACGCGGCTAGATCCGTGTTCTTCTTGTGGATGAGCGGCATGAAGCCGCTCTTGGCCAGCTCTGCCTCGCGACGATCGCTGATGCCGATCTCGGTGGGGCAGGTCATGTCC
>JAEYOT010000477.1 GCA_023411445.1 Pseudomonadota bacterium | reverse complement strand
GCCATCTTCGTGGATACGAGACAGCACCTCGGAGGTGAGCTGATTCGCCAGCTGATCGGTGAGCTCGCCTTGGAGAGGCACGAGCAAGAGCGTCCACAGTTTGATGATGGGAATGCGCTGGTAGCCTGGATCCATGTAACGAAGCGGCCTCATCCGCTGCGCGCGTACATCGCGCCAGAACGGAGAACGATACTGCCGAAAAAGCCTCGTGGTCCAGCGCGCGAGCGCGGCCGGCCGAGCGACCACAGCAAAGGGTGATGAGCGACACCACTATCGGAGTTGTCGCTGATGACATCGTGTTGGCGTCTGTCACGAACTGGAAAAACAAACATGCTCAAAGTTGCGACACGCTTCTGCTGCGTCGGTGTAGGCAGCAGTGCGCCAACACGAACGTGTGCAGATAACCGCGCCGGGTTGTGATTGGCTGGTGGTTTCTCTAGTCCCTCATCTGCGTCCGGCACGAGTTGCCGGCGCACAACCATCAAGCTCGGAGCACGGAGGCATGGAAGAACGGTTCCCTGGGATCGAGGTCGGCGGCGTTTCGATCGGCGCGGTGTTGGACGCGTTTCAGCAGTACCCATCGGTCGTCAACAAGTACATCGCGCAATACGGGCTCGCCGCGAAGGGCGCGCAAATCGATCGCAACGCCTGGTACAGCCTCGACAAGTGGCTCGCGGTCTACAACGCGATCGCCAAGGACGTGGGTTTGAACTCGCTGTACTCGATCGGCAAGAAAGTACCGGAGAATGTGGCGTTGCCGCCGCACGTCACGGACATTCGCTCCGTGTTCGCCAACCTCAACGCGGCCTTCCACCTCAACCACCGCAAGAACGGCGAGGTGATGTTCGATCCGGCGACGGGCAAGTTGATCGAGGGCATCGGCAAGGTGACGTGCACCTTCGCCGAAGGCGAGCAGCGCCTCACGCTCAAGTTCGAGAACCCCTACCCGTGTGAGTTCGATCGCGGGCTCATCCACGCGTTCGCCATGAAGTTCGAGGCGGCAGCGCGCGTGGCGCACGACAACGGCGCTGAGTGCCGCAAGAAGGGCGGCAACAGCTGCACGTACGTCGTGTCGTGGTGAGCTTCAGCCGGCTCGCGTGAGCTCGACCACGCGATCGGATATGGCAGACAGCATGTCCCACGCCTCCTCGATGAGGAGGCGCAGCCGGCGGTGAGTGCGCGGAGCCTGCTGCCTGAGCGTCTCTTCACCGAGCAGGGCGCCCTCCAGGCGCTCCGCGCGCTCGCCGAGCTCGTCCGGAGCATGCAAGGCGAGCAGCGGCGCGACCGCGTCGTAGTAGGCGGCGGTCGCGCTCCGCACCACGTGGTGCAGGGCCAGCTTCTCCACGTTGTCCAGCACGAGCATTTGGTAGGAGAACCAAGAGCTGATCGCGTCCAGCGTGGGGTCGTGCCGTGGCGGCTTGCGCAGCGTGCCGTACGGCAGCTCGTCGCCGACGGCCGTGCGCATCGCCTCCTCGTTCATATCCTGCAAGAACAAGCTGGCGAAGCGCGGATCCACGCAGCCTGCTTGCCGTGAAAATAGCGCCATTTGGCTGCCCGCCAGCCAGATCTGAATCGCGTCCAGCATGACCTTGCGCTTGGCGAAGTCGTCCAGCGTGCCGTCCGTGAGCAGGTCGAACAACGGCAGGCGCCGGAACTGCTCCAGCCGACGCCGGTGGTATGCCAACACCTCGTCGAAGCTGTCCTCGGGCGCGATCTGCACGCGGGGCCGCTCGGGCTCCAGCGCGTGCCCTTCGCCGAACTGGATGGACACGGCTTGTAGGCCATCCGGACCGCCCACGTACGCGTGCGTGCAGCCAGGCGGCACGACCACCACGTCATCCTTCGCCACCGGCCGCGGATGATCTCCAAGCATGTTGCCGCTGCCGGCGAAGAAGACCAGCAAAGATTGTGTGGAGTGCGGCTGAGGCACGAGCACCTCGTGCTGTTTGAGCCGCACCCAACGCACGGAGAAGCCGGGCGAAGCGGGCATGAACTCACGCAGCAGCGCGTTCCAGCGAAAATCCCTGAGCTCACCGAGCTCTCGAGCTTCACCGCTGCGCTCACTGGCTTCGATCGGGGGGATGGCGTTGCGCGAGATGACTTGAAGGTGCTCCATCGTTTTTCCCATCTCTCCTGCACTCAGCTGCTGCTGGCTTTCAGCTCGATGAAATAGGCGAAGCGCTGCGTCATCGCGTCGACCATGTCCCAGGTCTTGTCCAGCACCTGCAGCAGGCGCGCGTATACCTGTGGGTGCAGGCCCTCGAGCAAGCCGACGCTGAGCTCCTTGTGGCGCTCGTCGTCCTCCGCGTGCGTCGAGAAGAAGCCGTGCGAAGCGTGGCCTTCAAATAGCGGCTGGCTGAGCGTGCACACGTAGTACGCCCCGCTCTCCAGCACCAAGTTCACCACCGCCTTTTCCGCGTTATCCAGCGCCACCATCTGGTGGCAGAACCAGCTGGCCATCGCGCGCAGCACGGGATCGTTGGCCCCCGGGGACGTGGCGGTGTCGGGCAACAGCTGGTTGTGGCCCAGCTCCTCCGTCAGGTGCTCGTGAAAGGCTGCAGCGTACTCCGGATCCCGACACATGGCTTGGCGCGTGAACAGGTGCGTTTGAAAGCCGTCCGAGAAGACGCGCAGGCACTCCCGCATCGCCTGCCGCTTCTGCTCGTTATCCACTCCGCGCCCGCGCAGTAGGGAAAAGAAGCTGTTGTTCAGCGTCGTCTGCAGACGCTCGTCGTTCCGCGCTAGCAGCGAGGAGAGAGAGGCGCCGCGCTCACTGGTGGCGGCGCCGCCCTCGAAGGAGACGTGCAGCGCGTGCAGCCCCTGCGGCCCCACCGCCGTGAAGCCATAGGGGTGATCCTTCGGCACCGTGATCACGTCTCCCGCTTCCACGGTGCGGCTCATGCCGCCGATCAGCACCGCGCGACCTTCCAGCACGATCAGCAGGCCCGGCGTCGGGTGAGAGCGCAGCTCCACGTCTCGCCCCGCGCCGGCGCGCGTCCAGGCCAGCGCGACGTCCGCGGGCGGCAACATGCTGCTCAGCACTTGGTGCGCGGCGAACGGGCGCACCTCGAAATTGCCCTCGTCGATGCTCGACGCCACGGGGATGTCCGCGCGCGGCACCACCGACGGAAACTTGCTGCTTTCTTGCTCCATGGGGCCTCCTGGTCACTGCGCGGCCGCGGCCGACGGTAGCTCGTCGAGCAGGGGCGGCGGCGGCAAGCTGGAATAACTGCCTCGGAAGTAGACGAGCGGCGCGCCCTCATTGACGCATACCGAGAGCGGGCTGCCGATGAAGATGTCGTGATCGCCGCCTTGGTGCACCTCCACCACACGGCACTCCAAGCTGACCAGCGCGTCCTCGATCAGCGGACAGCCGGTGACGGCGCCCGCATACCAAGCCACGCTGGCAAAGCGATCTTGCACCCTGCTGGCGAAGCGCTCGGACAGCCACTCCTGCTCGGCCCGCAGCATGTTCACCGCGAAATGGCCTTTGAGCAGGAGCGGCTCGTACGTGCGCGTGCGCTTGTCGATGCAGATCAGACACAGCGGCGGCTGCAGCGATACGGAGGTGAAGGCGGTGGCCGTCACCGCCTGAGGTGCGCCGCGCGCGTCCAGCGTGGTGACGATGGTGACACCCGCAGCGAAGGACCCCATCGCCGCCTTGAACTCTTCGGCCCTGACTTCGTGCTGCTTCATGAGCACCTCCAGCGCGAGCTTCACTTGCCGTGCAGCCGCTTCAGAAACTCATGACAACTCGGCAATGACGCCGCAAGCTCCGCGGATTTCTGCTTGAGCGCAGCGAACTGCTGCTGAGCCTTGGCTTGCGCCTCCGGCCGCTGCCGGATCCATGACAGTGACCGCTGCGGCACCCGGCCCATACCGGCGGCGACACAGTAGAAGTTGCTGTTGGTCCAGAAATTCCGGAACTCACACTCGAAGTTGCCGTAGTAGCTCTCGGCGTCCGAGAGCGGCATGTTCACGGTCAAGCCGGCGTCGTAGAGCTCCAGCTTCTCCTTCACCGAGTCCGACAGGCGGAGGTCGTTACGATTGGCTCGCCAGAAGGCGGTGTCCTCCCGCTCGGTGGTCAAGTAGTGCACCTGGATGAAGTCGCGCGTGTCGTCGAACATCACCTCAATCTCGCGGTTGAAGCTGTTACGCAGCGCAGGGTCGAAATTCAGGTCCGGGAAGTGCTTCACCAGCTGGTAGATGGCGGCGTAGATGAAGTAGATGCCGGTGGACTCCAGCGGCTCGACGAAGCACGAGGCGAGCCCGAGGCTGACGCAGTTGTCGACCCAGGCGCGGCGGTTACGCCCTACGCGGAAGCGAATCTTGTTCAACGGCTGCTTGTCCGGATCCAGCCCCCACAGCTGGCAAAAGTCGCGCGTGGCGTTGTCCACGGTCTCGAACTTGCTGGAGTACACGTACCCGGAGCCAAAGCGCCCGAGCATGGGGATTTTCCAGGTCCAGCCCGCGTCCATGGCGATGGCGGAGGTGTACGGATCGACGCCTAGCTTCTCGTCGTCGTTGGGGACGGCGGACGCCACCGCGCTGTCGCACAAAAGGTAGTCGCTCATGTCCACGAACGGCTCTTGCAGCGCCTTGTTGATCAAGAGCCCGCGGAACCCAGAGCAGTCGATGAACAAGTCACCCTCGAGCTTGCGCCCCAGCTTGGTGTGCAGCGCGCGGATGTAGCCACGCGCGTCGCGCTCCACGTTCTCCAGCTCGTCCGTGATGTGGGTCACGCCCCAGCCGGTGGCGATCTCGCGCAGGTAGTCCGCCACCAAGTGCGCGTCGAAGTGCCAGGCGTAAAACATGGCGCGCGAGCCGTCCAAGTGGCGAGGCGCGAGCTTTTTGTCGAGCAGCGGCGGCTCCTTGTAGCAGGCGTAAGCCATCGGCTCGCTGGTCGCGCCGCGCGTGTAGTCGTGCGCCCAGTACTGCGCTAGCGGCAGGTTGTCGCAATTCGGGATCTGCCCGAACACATGGTAGAAATGTTCGGGCCCCTCGGCGCGAGGCTTACGCCAGTTCTCGAAACGAATGGCGCACTTGAAGGCGGCGTTGCAGCGCCGCATCCAGTCCTCCTCCCTTAAGCCCAGGAAGTCGAAGAACACCTTCTGCAGGTTGGGGATGGTGGCCTCGCCGACGCCAATCTTGGGGATGGCGGGCGCCTCGATCAGCGTGAGATCCAGCGCTGGAAACGCGTTTTTTAGGTAAGAAGCGGCCATCCAGCCAGCGGTCCCGCCGCCCAAGATCACGACCTTTCGGATCAGCTCGCCGTTTCGGGCCTCGCCCGCGCCTGCGTTACCCATCGTCGCCTCCTCCAAACTTTTTCTGGCCGCGCGCGCACGAGCGCCGTCGCGCGAAACCGCGTCGCCCGTCGTGCCCACGATGATGAAGGCAGAGTCACCAATCGCGACATACTTTGCAAGCGCTTCTGCGTTTACGTCCTACACCGTAAACGATTCCATCACCCGTTTACGTTATCGCGTGTAAATGCGCACGTGCTTCGCGACGCTTAGAAGCGCGGCGGCAATGATGACTTGCGCGGCGGCCGCCTCAGGTAACGCACCACCCGTATCGACTTGCCCTCAGCGTGGTAGTCGACGTGCAACGTATCCGTGAGCCTGCGCACGGCGCCCAAGCCAATGCCCAAGCCGCCGCGCCTCATCAAGGCGCCCGGATCGATCGGCCCCTGATCGTCGAAGCCGTCTTGTAGCGCTAGCTTCAAGTCTCGAAACTTCGGGCCGATATCGTGCGCAACGATGGCGATACCGACGCCCCACACGGCGTCTTGCACGCGCTCCAGCTCCAGGCTGCCGCGCACCCCGTATTTCACAATGTTACTACACAGCTCCGAGATCACGATCGCCAGCTCCGCCACCTCGCGGCGCTGAAAGCCGAGCTGTAGTGCCAGACCCGCTAAGGCCTGCCGCGGCGCGTACACGTCCAGGCGCTCGCGGATCGGGAACGTGGGCATCCAGGCTCAGGTTTCCTTCACGTCCGCGACCAGCACACTGGCGTCGTCTTCCTTACGGCGGTAGCGCATCATAATTTCACGACAAGCGGCCGCTGGCGCCAGCTGGCGATACTCCTCCAGCCGAAAGCGCGTGGAGATGCCGTCCGACAGCAACGCTAGCCGCGCGCCCGCCGGGACCTCGCACGCGCCGACGCGAAAGCGGCTGACCTGATGCCCCAACACCCCCGCCGACAGCACCAGCGGTACTGAGCAGCCGGTGCACATCAGCGCCACGTTGCCAACGGCGCAGATCTCCAGCTTGCGATTTTTGATGATGAGGAGCGTGCCTGCGGCGCCGCGCGTACCGCGCAGCTTCTGGTGAATCTCCTGCATCGCGTCCAGCACGCTGGTGCCCAGCGGCAAGACCGATAGCAGCTCCACCGCCGCTCGCGACGCCTGCGCCGCGTCCGGGCCGTGCCCGAGACCATCGAACACCGCGAGCACGTGCTCGCCGCCGTGACTCTGCCGCACCAGCACGGCGTCGCCGTTGTGGCGCTCCCCCGGCATCGGTGAGGACTCGTGCGCGACGTCGATCACAGCAGGACCTCGGCCACCACCAGCGTGCCGCCCGCGCCGGTCGCCACGTCGAAATGATCCGACAAGCGCTTGGTGCCGAGTAAGCCGCGCCCCAGCCCGGTCTTACTCTTGTAGCGACCGGACAGCACGAGCTCCAAGTTGGGAATGCCGGGACCGGAGTCCGCCGCGCGCAGAATGATGCGCCGCCCCTGACCGGTGATGGGCACGATCTCCAGCGTGCCGCGCTCGGCGTAGCTCACGATGTTGCGCGCCAGCTCGCTCACGATGGTCGTCACCTTCTGCAGGGTGTAGCTGCCGGCGCCGAGCTGCTCACAGATGCGCCGCGCCTCGTTCCGCACCACGCTGATGTCGTTCTCGCTGGTGATGGTCACCTGGCAGGGCTGGGTGCTCACCTCGCGGCGCTCGCACAGGCTCGCCAGCTCGCGCAGGGCGTGCTCGCGCTCGTGATCAGCCACGAACAGGCTCATGCCCCGCTGCAGTGAGGGAAAGATCTTGCGCGCGTCCCCTTCGCGGAAGCGATCGGTGCTTAGGTTGTGCTCTCGCAGCGCCTTCTGCAGCATGGGTCGCGCGATGAGGGGTGAGAGATAGCGCTCCAGCAAGCCGCCGATATCGTCGAGCTCGTTCATCACGTTTAGCTGCAAGACCGTGTGGTAAGGCTCGATATTATACGTGAGGGTGTAGTGGGCTAAGCGAAGAACAACACGCGGGGTTTACTTCGGTCGCGTGTTCGGTGAGCTCACACATCCGATCAGATTGCCGACGACGCTCATCGTGTGATCCGCGCTCGTCACGGCTCCAATTCCGGAGGGTTGCGCATGTTTCGGCATATCGACCGCGCTCACTCCGCTTCTTCGTCGCGCGCGGGCTCGGCGGCTGCTTGCGCTGCCTTGAACTGCTCGTAGTTCGCCAAGAGCTCGCTGCGCGACTTGGCGTTGAGCTTGCCGGCGGCTCGGAACAAGAGCACTCCGACCGTGGAAGGCGACACATCCAGCTCTTGCGCAATGCGCTTGTTGCTGTGTCCCGCGCAGGCCAGCGCCAGCGCGTCCTCCTCACGCTTGGTGAGCCTCGGCGGCGCCTTCTCGAGCTCCAGCGGCCTGCGCATCAGCCGGTAGTAGAAGCCATCACGAACGAACTGCTCCGCTACCGTCCAGCCTGCTTCACGCCGGACCAGCTGCGGCGCGCTGCGAAAGACCCCGGACGAGGACTGGCCAGGAGGCTCGCTCTCGCGCGGAGTTTCCGCGCGATCACGTGCGTCTGAATCAGAGCCCCGCCCATTGGTGGTCATTCGTTTCTCCAGCTGCGAGAGGGGAGCGCGCACGAGCGACGGCCGAGCCGACTGCCCGGCGTAGGAGATTGTTTATTCGTCCGCCCGTGATTGCCGGCTCGCGTGCTCGGCATCATCACTCGCACCGTAGCGGGATTCGCCGATCGAAACAACTGCGCAGGACACTCTTGGGCCGGTGACATCCGATAGTAATGAATCACGACGATAGGTGGTGCGCACCTGTCAACCTCGAGGGTGTAGCGGCGCAGGCGCAAGTCGATCGAGGGTTGACGTCGAGGCAATCTGTCTCAGAAGCGCGGCTGCTGCAGCGCGGCGGCGGGCCGCGCGAACAAGTGACCTTGCAGTAGATCGCAGCCGAGGTTGACCAGCGCGTCGCGCTCCTCGACCGTCTCAACGCCTTCCACTACCAAGGTCAATCCCATCTCCCGGCACAGCCCGTTAATCGAGCCGACCAGCTTTTGTTTCACGGCGCTGGCGTTGACGCCGCGAGTGAGTGACATATCGAGCTTCACGAACTCCGGCTCGAGCAGGGCAAAGCTGTTGAGCCCTGCGTAGCCGGCACCCAAATCGTCGATCGCGATACGAAAGCCGAGGCCACGCAGACGCCGCACCGTCGCTTGCACGTCCTCCACGCCCGCGAGCGATGCTCGCTCCGTGATCTCCAGCACCACGCGATCAGCGACCGCGACCAGCGGCGAAGCCGCGTTCCACAGCTCCGGATCGCGCAAATCTCGCGGGTGCAGGTTGACGAACAAGAGCGCGTCCTTCGGCGCGCCCATCCAACCGGCCAGCGCGCGGCGGCGCACGCAGCGCCCCAGCTCTTCCAGCACCTGCAGCCGCTCAGCGACGTCCAGCACGTGGGAAGGTGTGGGAAAGCCCGGGCTGCGGCTGCGCATCAGCGCCTCGTAGCCGTAGACCGAGCGGCCGCTGATCGACACGATCGGCTGGTAAGCCAGCCACAGCGAGTCCAGCACCTCCTCGAAGGACGACTCGGCGGGGCCGCGCTTGGGCGCCGAGAGCGGCGCATGTAGCTCCAGCGCCTCGCGCTTCAGGCGCGCCAGGCGGTGCAGCTGCGACGCCTGCTCGACTAAGGAGGACAGCTCGCTCGTCCGGAGCGGCTTGTGCAGGTAGCGGAACACGCCGTGCTCGATCGCTTGCGTGGCCGTCTCCAGAGAGGGCACCCCCGTGATCAGCACGACGGGCAAATCACTAACTAGTTGCCGGACTGCGCGCAGCAGGTCCATCCCGGACATGCCGGGCATGGCGATGTCGCTGCAAACCACGGACACGCCACCTGCGCGCACGCGCTGGATCGCCGCCTCCGCCGTTTGATAAGTGAGCACGCGAAAGCTGTCGCACAGCGCGCGCTCCATGGAGCGCAGCATGACCGGCTCGTCGTCGACCAGCACCACCACTTCGGGCTGGAGCGCGACGCTCACGGCCCCGCACTCTCTCGTTGGCGGTCCGCATCCAGCAAGCGGCGCACGGCGTGAGCGAGCGGCGTGAGCTCTAGCGGGTTCTCCAGCACGGCGGTGCCGCCGAGCGACAGCAGCTCGTAGGCATCCAGCCGGGTGGTGAAGCTGAGCACCATGAGCATGGGCAGATCAGGCCACGCCGCGCGCGTGCGCCGCGCGAAGTCGATACCGCCCAAGTCTCGCGTCTCCAGGTCCACGAACAAGAGGTCGTAGGGCGTGCGCTGCGAGACCATCTGGTGCAAAAACTCCTGGGAGGAGCTGGCGCGCCCCACGCGATAGCCCAGCGCCTCGAACGAGGCCTGAACGCGCGAGGCGAAGTCCTCGTCGTCGTCGACGATCAGCACGCTCTCGTTGCCGCGCGCGGTGGGCAGCTTCTCCCCCTGCAGCGGCGCGCTGGTGACCACCGGCAAGAACAGCGTGAAGGTGGAGCCGGCGCCCGGCGCGCTGGCCACGTGGATGCCGCCGCAGTGCTCCGCCATCACGCTCTCTACGATCGACAAACCGAGCCCCGTGCCCTCGCTGGGCGAGCGCGTAGTGAAGAACGGCTCGAACACGTGCTTGAGCGTCTCTTCGTCGATACCGCTACCGGTATCCGACACCGACACCGTCAAGTAGCGACCGGGCGCGACCACGCCCGTCGCAAACGTGCGCGGCGCCGCCAGCGTCGCCTCGCCGAGTCGAAAGCTGAGCACGCCGCCACCCGGCATGGCCGCGGCGGCGTTGGACGCCAGGTTGGCGAACACTTGGTGCAGCTGCGTCTCGTCAGCCACCGTCTGCGGGCAGTCCTCCATCGTCTCGAAGCGCACCGTCACGTTGCTCGGCACGCTGGCGCTGGCGAGGCGCGCGGCTTCACGCAGCACTTCACGCAGGTCCAGCAGGCGCCGCTCCTGCTCCTCGCGGTGGCTGAAACTCATGATCCGGCGCACCAGGGCGCGCGCCCGCAGCCCGGCCAGCTGGATATCCGACAGCGCCGCGCACACCTGGGGCAAGGCCTCCGCCTCCGCCTCCGCCATCTGGCTGCGCATCAGGATCGTACCGAGCAAGTTATTCAAGTCGTGGGCGATGCCGCTGGACAGCATCCCGATCGTCTCCAAGCGCCGCGCGCGGAAGCGGTCACGCAGCGCCGCCTGGGGATCCAGCTTGGGCGGAGTGGTGGAGCGTGTGTTCATGGCCTTCCACAGCAGCTGCGCGTCACCCTTCTGCTTCGATCTCGCGCTTCGTTCATTGCATCTTTCCGTTTCGCTTGCTGGTCCCGCGGGGGATGCTCCACACCGCCGTCCTGGTGTCACTGAAACCTCCGCCGCTGCGGGCGTGGGCTCGCGCGACGTTCAGCCTTGCTGAACGCACGGTGGAAGCGATATGCACCCGCACCGAGCTACGCTGCGTGTGTGTAAGGTGAGCCGCTTCACGAAATTCAGATCAGTATACCAACGGGTATAGTCGATCAAGCGAACACTCGCGCCGCGCGAGCGAGCACGAGCTCCGAGCACGCACGGGCACGCTCGCGACGCGCGCCCTACAGTCACTCCGATCGACGATCGAAATTGTGCGAGCGCCGGAGCGCAATTCGAGAGCACAACCATCGAAAGTGTGGAACGGCAGTGCTGGCATCTTCTGAGGGGGCGTGGTTGGGCGCGGCGCGCGAGTCGCAATCTGCCTCACGCTCCAACTCTTTAGAGTTGGACTGGCCTTCAATCAGCGTGTGCCGCATGTGAGGATTTCTCGCCGCGTTTCCGTACGTGGAGGCCGAGACCGCGAAGTGAGGTTCTCGTTTCAGGACGGGGGCGAGCGCTGGCGCAGACGCGCAGGGCAAGCGCTCCGCCTCAAGGCAAAACGCCACTCCGGGCGTTTCACTTCGCGATGCTAGCGTCGCGCCCGCATGCGCAAGCGCGTCTTGTTCGTGGCCGAGAACATCACGATGGCGCAGGTCGTGCGCTTGGTCACGCTCGCGAAGGGCTTGCCGCAGAGCCGCTACGACGTGCATTTCGCCTGCAGCGATTTCGACCCGCTGGTGTTCGGCGGCACGGAGCTCCAGAAGTGGCCGCTGTTCACGATCGAGCGTGAGGCTGGCTTCAAGGCCCTGGCCAAGGGCGAGCGCCTCTACGACGAAAAGACGCTCGAGCGCTACGTGGCCGATGAGCTAGACGTCATTGCGCGCGCCAAGCCAGACCTGATCGTAGGCGACTTCCGGCTGTCGCTGTCCGTGAGCGCGCCGCTCGCAGGCGTACGCTGTGCGTCGCTCATCAACGCGCATTGGAGTCCCTACGCCGTACGCGACAGCTGGCCGGTGCCGGAGCACCCCATCGTGCGCTTGGTCGGCGTGGAGCGCGCGGAGAAGTACTTTCCGCAAGCGCTGCCGAAGGTGTTCGGGCACTTCGCCGCGCCGCTGGACGCCGTGCGTCGCCGGCACGGCTTGCCACCGTTTCCGTCGCTGCCGCACCAGCTCTGCTTCGGTGACACCGTGCTCTATCCAGACGTGCCGGAGCTGTGCCCCACGCGAAATGCTCCGCCCAGTCACCACTACTTGGGCGCGGTCGATTGGTCCCCGGCGGTGCCACTCCCGCCAGAGCTGGAGCGCCCCAGCGACCTGCCGCTCGTCTACGTGACGCTCGGCTCGTCCGGCGACGTAGCGGTGCTGCCCACCGTGCTGGCCGGGCTGGATGGCCTCCCGCTACGCTGCGTGCTCGCCACCGCGGGCCGCGCGGCGCCGAAGAACGTACCGTCCAACGTGCTCGTGACCGAATACTTGCCCGGTGCCCTCGTGGCTCAACGCTCGGCCTTCGTGGTGACGAACGGCGGCTCCGCCACCAGCTACCAAGCGCTGGCGAGCGGCGTGCCGGTCCTCGGCATCCCTTCCAACTTGGATCAGTACCTGACGATGCAAGCCGTGACGCGAACTGGCGCCGGCATCCAGCTGCGGAGCGGCGGTCTGAGCCGTGATCAAGTGCGGAAAGCTGCGGTTCGGCTGCTGGATGCGCCCCCGATCCAGCGGGCGGCGCAGGAGCTGGCGGCGCATTTCGCCGCATACTCTTGTCACCAGCGCTTCGAGAATGTCTTGTCTAACTTGCTCGAGCCCGAGAGCGAGTAAAGCTTGGAGAATGCGTCGTAAGGTTGGCAAGACTCGAACGGTGGGCGTGATGCTGTGCGCTGGGCTATTGCTGCTGGGTGCCGAGCGCTCCGCCGTCGCCAAGGAGTCAGTGGCCACCAACGTGATCGAGTTCAGAACGCAAACACGTAACGACTCTGGGGTGGTGCGCTGCGCCTTGTTCAAAGAAGCCGGCTGGCTCAAAGACGCCTTCCGCCCAGCCATCGTCAAGATCAGCGGCAAGACTGCCCGCTGCATCTTCAAGGAAGTTCCGCCGGGCGAGTACGCGATCTCGGCGTTTCATGACGAGGACAACAACGGCAAGCTCAACACCCACGTGCTGGGCTATCCGGTCGAGGACTACTGCGCCTCCAACAACGCACGAAACACCTTCTCAGCGCCCAGCTGGAAAGACGCCAAGTTCAAGTACAAGGGCGGCTCGTTGCAACTCCGCGCCGTCATGAAATAACGCCTACGGCGCCAGGCATGGCGCGGCCGCGCCGCCTCGTGCCAGGATGCGCCCATGCGTGGCTTGGTCAGGTGGTGCGCGGGCACGCTCGTCGTGCTGACCGCAGCGTGTCAGACCCTCATCGGCTTGGACGACTACCAGATCGACGGAAGCCTCGACCAGGAGGCGACGGCTGGCGGTGCCGGCGGCGCGGGAACGAGCGCCAACGCCGGTGAGCC
>JAEYOT010000453.1 GCA_023411445.1 Pseudomonadota bacterium | reverse complement strand
GACGTTGAGGCCCATCGACGCCAGGTTCTGCACGTGCTCTGACACCAAGAAGGGTCCCGCTTCCAACACGAGGACGCGGACATTCTTGGCGGCGCCCTCCTGAGCCACTTGCTGAGCCAGGTAGGCGCCGTACATGCCCGAGCCGATGACGATGACGTCGAACAGCCCACTGGCGAACGCCTCGTCGAGCGTGTTGCAGACGTAGCGACCCAGGACATCAACGCTAAACCTCGTGTTTTGGACTGCCGTCGACTCGGAGCTCTCGACCAACTTCTTCAGCATCGCCACGACCCTCCCTCTGAGTGCGGCAACGCATCAACGCCGCCAGGTCCCGCCAGGCTAGTCCGCCGCCGCAGCATCCGTCGAGTCGAGCCCCCGTAGTAATCCCTTCACCGCCGCGCGGAATCGTGGAGACTGGCGGGGTGACGTCAGCGAGTCGTCCACCACGCGCGGAGCTCTTCGAGCTCGATCAGGCCGCTACCGTCGCGATCGATGCCCTCGAAGGTGGCGCGCACCTGCGCGTCGGTGAAGCCGACACCCAGAGCCTGCAGCAGCTCGCTCAGCTCGGCTTGATCGATCTTGCCGTTGTGGTCGCGGTCAACGCGTTCAAAACGGTCGCGCAGGGGATCGCTGCTCATATCGGGACGATACGCCGCTTCGCCGCGCTCTCCAACTGCGCCCTGCTCGGTCTCGGGCTCGGACTGCTCGGTTGCCGCGGGGCTCCGCAGCCCGGGCCGCCAGCGCCGGCTTCGGCTTCGGCTTCGGACGAGCCGGCGCCCTTGCATCCCGTCCCGGCGCCTAGCGCTTCGGCGGATCCTTCACAGCTCGCGCCGTTGGAGGCGCCGTGGCTCGTGCGGCTGGAGGAGGGGCCGGTGACCGTGTTCGTGACGCCGCCGCCGGGCGCTACGGCGCCGCGTCCGCTCGTAGTCGCGGTGCACGGCGCCGGTGACCGGCCGGAGTGGTCGTGTGGGGGCTGGCGGCTGGCGGCGCAAGCGAGCGCATTCATCGCCTGCCCGCAGGGTCGGAAGCTCGGCGCGCAGACGTTCGCTTGGTCATCGCCGCAGCAGCTGCGAGAGCGCGTGGAGCAAGCCGTGTCGCTCACACGCGCTCGCTTCGCGAGCTACTTGGACGACGGCCCGCTCATCTTCGCCGGCTTCTCGCAGGGGGCCACGTTGGCCGAGCCGCTCCTACGTGCTGAAGCCGTGCGCTTTCCGATCGCCATCTTGGCCGAAGGGGGCTACCGCACCGCGCAGAGCCCCGCCTTCGCGCGAGCGTACCGCGCAGCGGGCGGCCGTCGCGTGGTGCTGGTGTGCGGCACTCCCCCCTGTTTCGCGAGCGCCGTCACATCCAAGAAGGTGCTCGAAGCAGCCGGCGTGGAAACGCTGGTGGTCGGCGACCCCAAAGCGGGACACAACCTCAACGAGCGCATGCAGCAAGCGCTACAGTCCGCTTGGCCGGACATCGCCGCACCCTTGCGACCGCTCAGCGAGGAGCAGCACGCGCACTGACCGGGACGCGCAAATCTAGCGGCTAGCCGGAAAAGCTTGCGGCTCCGACTCGCGCAGCATGCGCAGGCACTCGATCGCGATGCGCACCAGTAGCGGCCCGAGCAGCAGGCCGCCAGCGCCGAACACCGCCATGCCGCCCAGCATGGCCATGAATAGCAGGAGACCGTGCATGCGCAGGTTGCCATATTTCGCGAGCAGAGGACGCAACACGTTGTCCACCAGGCCCACGACGCAGCCGATCGCCACCATGGCGATCGCCGCGCCCGGTCGCCCTGAGATCCAGAGGCCAGCCGCGACGGGCGCCCACACGAGCCCGGAGCCAATGGACGGGACCAGGGACGCAAACACCGTCGCCAGCCCGATCACGAGCGGCTGCGGTACGCCCAACACCACGTAGCCAACGGTCGCCACCGCGCCTTGCAGCAAGGCGGCAACGCCCACGCCAATCAGGAGCCCGCGCCCCACTTCCTCGAACACCGAAGCCAGGCGCTGGAAGTTCCCACGTGACAGCGGCGAGTGCTCCAGCAGCCACGCTCCGAGCCGCGGCCCCTCCAGCAAGAACGTGTAGAACGCGGAGACGAAGATCACGACGCCCACGATCGCGATCGTCGCGGCGCCAGAGAGCATGCGCGCCATCGACCAGGCGCTGGTACCGTGCTGCTGAAGCAGATCCACCATTTGTCCGGCTTCGATGTGCCGCAAGTCCACCGGAGCGTCCTGCGCGTGCGCCAGCGACCGCAGCGCCTCTTCCCCGCTGCCCGACTCCAGCAGGCGCTTGCCGAGCTGCACCGCCGCACCGGCCAGCGAGAGTGTCGTCACGAACACGGGTGTGAGGAACGCGACCACGAGCAACACGGTCAGCATGGCGGCAGCGCCGCGACGACGGTGAATGCGCTTGGCCAAGGTTTGATGCAGCGGTCGAGCCATCATGGCGGTCCAGGCCGCCAGCACCAGCGGAACCCAGAAGGGAATCAGCGCCAGCAGGGCGCCAACTGCGACCACCACGCACACGACCGCCAGCGTGTGCCGCGCCCATTGCGGGGGTTGCTTGAGCGGATCGGTAGGTGGCAGGGCTAGGACGCGCTGAGTCATGCCGCGCTTTCGGCCATGCCGCGGCCTCGACCACGATAGCTGTATGGGGAACGCCTCGACCGCACGTCGCCCCGCAGGTGTCGCCAGGCGAAGTAGGAAATGAGCTGAACGGCTAGAAAGCCAATCGGGACCAAGGCCACAGCCAGTGAGTCACCCGCGCTCATGTGTGACGCGAAAGCGCCACACACCTCGAATGTGAAGCCGGCGTACGCCCACTCCTTCAGCGTGGGAGACAAGCCAGTGACGATGGCTGCGATCCCGAGCAGCTTAGCCACCCCTAGGATGGCCATGAAATACTCGGGATATCCGAGGTCCGTGATGGTCTGAGTCATGCGCGGCGCCTCGGTCAGGTACTGCACGGCGCTCCACCCCTGCGGCATGACGAACAACAGGGTCGCGATCCAGTAGATGGCGTGCACGTGCTTGACCTTGAGGCGTCGCATGCAGCGGCTGGAGCAGGAATCATGCCGTGGTCGCGCCGCTCGGCGGAGCTGCCAAGCGCTTCATCCGCTGCTGGCCGCAGGCGGCGGTTGCTCACCGCGCCGCAGTAGCCAGCGCTGCACCGGATCGCGCGCCAGCAGCACGGGCACCAGCAGCACGTAAGGCAGGAGCATGAGCCAGTCCTTCGTCGTTACCGGGATCAGGCGCTCCAGCCCGGCGCGCTGCAGCCCGCTGCCAGTCCAGAGCAAGTACACCGCCATGCACGCCGCCGGCACCGCAACCTGCACCACTGGCCAACGCCACGGCACTCGTTCCAGCACCGCCAAATTGGCGCGCCGCTGCTCGGCCAAAGCGGCGTCGACTCGCTGCGTGACCAGGCGCTTGACGGCGGGCGCTTGCTCCAAAAAGGCGTTGAGCAGGCGCCGGAGCGCGCTGTAACCGGCGAAGCCGATCAGCGAAGGGCCCACGATATAGAGCAGCTTCTCCAGCAGCGGGTGAGCGGCATCCTCGGACAGGATGCGCATCGCCGTGAGCGTGCCGATCATGGCGCCGCCGTAGAGCCAGACGCCCCGCGCCACGCGAATCGCCGCGATCGAGCGCATGAAGTACTTGGCGCGCGTGGCGACCGAAGCCTCGTCCGCCGCATGAAACACCGCGCGCGAAGCCGCCAACAGCTCGGTGATCGGGAACGCCGCCAGCATCGTCGTCGTCGCCAGCGCGAGCAGGAACGTACCCTGGAACACCAGCGTCTTGATGATCTCGAAGGGTTGGCTCGGCACGCGCAGCAACTCACGCCACACCAAGCCGGCGCCCTGCGCGCTCGCGCCCAGCACCACGGACAGCACCTCGGTGGTGATCACGCTGGCCAGCAGCACGACGATCAAGAACACCGGCCACACGGACTCCCAGCGCGCCCTGCGCACGAGCAGCTCGCAGCGATCCACGCGCCGGCCGAAGCGCGCCTCGCTGGCCAGCAGCACCAGGTAGGCGAACTGGAAGACCAAGATCACGATCAGCGCTTCGGACCACTCCGCGCGCATCTGCTGCTCGAGTAGCACCGCAATGCGCCCGGAGGCACCTCCGGCGCGATGCGCTTCGGTCACCGCCAGCACCACGAGCTCCACGATGAATACCAGCTGAAACAGCGGCGCCAACGCGGCGGAGAAGGTGCGGTGCGCGAGGTAGCCAGAGACGAAGAGCTCTTGCTCCGTCGGCTCACGAAACGGATCAATCTCCCGGCGCGTGACCCGCAGCGCCGTGGAGACGGCCCACAGTG
>JAEYOT010000447.1 GCA_023411445.1 Pseudomonadota bacterium | reverse complement strand
GCTCTCAGGCGCCACGGAGCCGCGCGCGCCAGAGCTGCTCGCCTTCGTGGAAGCGACGACGCAGCGCGCGCTCGAGCTCATCTCGGCCATGACGGACGTGAGCCAGCTGCCCAGCCTGGCGACGGCGCACGCCGATCTGCAGCAACAGCGCGACCTCGCTTACCGCGCGCCCTGGACGCACGCCGTGCTGCGCGCGCTGGAGCTAGAGCAATATCGACGAGCGCCCAGACACCAACCGGGCTTCGCCGCCCGGCACACCGGCCTCTCTCAGGAGGACGAGCAGGCGTACCTTACGGCGCTGGTCGCAGCCAAGCAGGTGTACCGTCGCAACGGCCGCTACGTGCTGCGTCGCGTCCTCTCCGTGGACACGCGGGAGGATCCCGCCGCGAACCTAGCGCTGAAACGCCACTGGTTTCAGGTCACCACCGACCGCTTGCGCCAGCACGGGGTCCTGCCGGAAGGGCTTGCCAGCTACAACCTGTTCGCGGTCTCGGAGGCGGACCTGGCCCGCATCCGCCAAGCCCACCTGGACTACTACGAGCGCCTGCGTGCCATCGTCGCGGAGTCGCGGGAGCCCACGCGCGTCGTCTTGGCGACCATCGGCCTCACACCGCTCGCCAGCCCGGAAGCGTAGCCAGCACCAGCAAACGCCGAAAGCGGCGCTCAGGTGAGCACCGCTTTCGACTCCGGTCAGGTTCACTCTCGAGCGCGGCTCACTTGAAGCCGGGGCCGAGGTTGCTCGTCCAGTACGTCACCACCTGAAACGCCGGACCTTGCGGGTGCTTGAACGGGTACACCATCAGGCCGAAGTCATAAGAGTACTCCTGGTATTCCCTGCGATCCAGGATATCGCCGACGGTACCTTGGTAGTTGGTCTCGGTGCCGACCGTGACCTCGTACACCGAAGTACCGCTGATGGCGTGGCTCGAGTCGTAGCCGAAGCCAGCCACCGCCACGCCCCACGACTCATCGTTAGTGATGGTGTTGGTGCTGGCCGTCGTCTTCTCCTCGGCCAGGCTGATCGAGACGGAGTTGGAGCCGCTGCCTTGACCGACCGCGATCTGCTGGCTCTTCCAACCGCCGTTCTTCAAGAGCACGTCGCGCTCCTTGGCGCTGGGGTAGCTCGAAGGATCACCCACCACGTGCGACAGCGTCTCCGCGCCGATCGCCACGCCGTCCTGCCCCAGCTTCTCGTTGTAAAAGCCTAGCGTCCATTTGTACGTCTTGACCGCGACGGGCAAGTCGATGGTCAGCTTGCGGCCCACGGCGTCCGGATCGCTCGCCATCGTGATCTCGTACTCGTACGAGGTGTGGAGCACGCCCTGGAACACGATGCAGTCGTCCGGGTACGCGCCCGAGTAGCTGGTGCCGTAGCTCTCGATCGTGCTCTTGGTCTCGGAGTAGGCGAAAGCACGCTCCACACTGCTGGAGATCGAGCCGCTAGCCAGGCTGCCGAGGCTGCCGAACAAGCCGGTGATCACGCTGGAATCGAACGACATCGTCGCGCCGTAGGAGGCCCCCAGCTCGTCCGTGGTGGCCGAGCCGCGCAGCGCCTCTTTGCCGAAGGCCGTGCTGGAGTCCGACTCGGACTGGCTCATGCCGGCATTTTGCGGGGGAGCCGCCAAGACCACGATCGGTCGCGGGCTAGCCAAGCTCTGCCACTTGTTGCCGGTGTAGCGCACCTGCAAGTTGTCGTTGTCGAAGTCGCCGCCAGCGACGAGCGGCACGGTGCTGGCCGGGTAGTTGTTCGCGGAGGACTCGAGCTCTGGGATGTCCAGCGCGAAGCTCTGGCGCGCGTCCTTTGCCTGCACCGAGGCTTTGGCCAGGATGCGAGCCGTGCGCAGCGGGTGCTCGGAGCCCGAGTTCTTCAGCGCGACAATCAACGTCTCCCCCGCCAGCTCGTCGCCGGAGATGACGGCGAGTCGACCGAGCGCGACGGGGTTATAGTTGGTGTCCAGCTTTTCGTACAGCGCGACCTGGTTCCAATCGTAGCCGTTTTCGCTCGGCAGCCATTGGCTGAGGTACCAGGCGTGCGTGTTCTGGTCGGCGCCGATGTGGAGCTGGTAAAGCTCGTCCACGCCGTCGCCGTCCATGTCAGCGAACAGCGCGTCGAAGGGGCGCTCCACCTCCCGCTGCGGGTAGTGCAGGTCGTTGAGCTCGCCGGGCGTGGCCAGCAGTGACGCCTCGCCGAAAGCATCGTCGAATAGCAGGCTGGAGACGACGTCATTGCCCTCCCCGCTTCCCACGTCGCGGTGCGTGAGCAGCACGTAGAGCTCGTCCTGCCCGTCCGCGTCCACGTTGCCGGTGCGCACGATGCCGCCGCTCAGCCACTTGGTGTCCTTATCCCCCTGCTCCGCCGAGGGTAACAAGCGCGCGGCGGCGATCGTCTTCTTCAGCGCGAAGTCTTTGCTCGCGTCGTCGAAGAGCTGCACCGTCACGTCGTCGGTCCCGCCGCTCACGCGCAGCACCGCGAGCTCCGCGGCCTCGTCGGCGTCGAAGTTGCCCGCGGCGAGATCGTAGTCGCCATGACCGGCGCTCGAGCTCGTCACCTCCTTCAGCAGCGCGAAGTCGCCCGTCGCGTCGTCGTAGACGCGCACCCAGCCGGCTTGGCCCACGGAAGCGCCGAGCGCCAACTCCTGCCGGCCATCGCCGTCGAAGTCGCCCAGCGCAGCCTTGATCGCGCCTGCCGGGGCGCCGCCGTGCGGCACGGAGAACGTGCGCGTCTTGGCCAGCGGCGTGTCCCCGTCGTTGTCGCCCACCACCACCGTCACCGCGCTCGCGCCGTGGCTCACCACCACCAGCTCCGCGTGGCCGTCCTCATCGACGTTCCCGGAGGCGCTCCACACGGCCTGCGTGCTCTGCGGCGTGAGGCTGATGCCGAGCGGCGAGCGCGTCAGGCCGTGCTGCGCGTCGTCCAGCACGTAGCCGCCGTCGCCGCCGTTCAGCACGAACGCGGTCTCCTCCAAGCGCAGCAGGTTGAAGCGATCCTTGCCCAGCGGATTGAAGCCCGCCGGCTGCGGATCTTCGTAGCCGAAGGCTGCCACCGTGTATTCACCTTCGTTCAAGCTCGGCTCGTCCATCGAGCCATCACCCGCGGAGCCGCCAGTCGTCGACCCGCTCTCACCCGAGCTCCCAGCGCTGCCGGCGCTGCCGCCGTCGCCGGCGCTGCCATCGCCTTTGCCCACGCTGCCGGCCGCGCCTTCGTTCGGCACGTCCGCGCCGCTGCCGTTCCCGCCATCGCCGCAGGCAACCGAAGCCGCAGCGGCGAGAACCATGAAGAGCGAGGGAGAAAGGATTCGTTGACTGAGCAAACGTCGCATTGAGGCTCCTGTGTAGGGGACGACCAGCCCTTCAGCACGACCCGTGCCACGCGCCTTTCCCCGCAAATTCCTGCGCTCACCGACTCCGTGTGCAGCGCGCTGCACACGCCGCCACCCACGACTTGTGCAGCCTCTTGCTCACTCCGGAAAAAGACAGCCAGGGAAGCCCGACGATGAGCCGCCACGATCGATGCATCTGCCAAGAAAAGGCCCGGGAAAGCCGCGGGATGGCTG
>JAEYOT010000371.1 GCA_023411445.1 Pseudomonadota bacterium | reverse complement strand
AGCTCACGCAGCGCGCTGAGCTCGCGCCGGCCTTGGCACAGGCTCGAGCGCGCGCCGCCGAGCTATTGGCGGCGCTCGCCGTGCGCCTCGCTTGAGCGATCGAAGCGCGCGCGATCGTGAGGATTTCTGTGGCTGTTGCGGCCGAACGCTCGGTCAGCACCGTCGGCCGCGGTGTGCTCTGGCGCGAAGCGGGCTAGGGTCGGACGCCGAGGAGCAGACATGAAGTACACCTTTTCGGCTCTCTTGACCGCGCTCTCGCTGTCGATCCCGGCGCTGGCACACGCGCAAGATCTCAGCGACAAAGGCACGATGGTGTTCTCGGCCGATCGCCTGTTTGGCGTGACGGCGACGCACGTCTCCTGGGAGGAAGGCCCGTTCGAAGCGGACAACGACTGGACCGCCATCGGCTTTCTGTCGCGCTCTCCCGCCTCGGTCTTCGACTTGCCGCGGGTCGGCTTCGACTACCTGGTCATCGACCACCTCAGCGTCGGCGGCAGCATCGCGTTTTACACGACCGACCCGGATCAGGGCCCGGACTATTCGGGCTTCTTGCTGAGCCCGCGCGTCGGCTACTTGGTGGAGCTCGGCCGCGTGGTGGGGATTTGGCCGCGCGGCGGCTTCACCTTCCACAGCGGTGAGGTGGGCGGCACGGACGAGAACGGCTTCGCGCTCACGCTCGAGTGTCCGTTCACGTTCTCGCCGACGAAGCATTTCGCGTTTCATGTCGGACCCACCTTCGACATCGACATGTTCGGCAAGCGCGAGGGCGGCGGTCCAGGGGGTGTGGACGTCGATCAGAACTACCGAGTGTTCGGGCTCAACGCCGGCTTGCTCGGCTGGTTTTAGCCGTCAGTAACCGAGCGCCCACGGCGCCAAGAAGTAGCAGGTGAGGGCGATCACGATCGCCCCCACCACGTCCACCGCCAAGCCGGCCTTGACCATGCTCAAGACCGGGATGTACCCGCTGGAGAACACCACGGCGTTGGGCGGAGTTCCGGCCGGCAGCATGAAGCCGAACGACGCAGCCAACGCGGCCGCGAACATGGCAGTGCCGGCCGAGAGCCCGAGCTCGGGCGCGGCGGTGGCCAGCACGGGCAAGAGGATGCTGGCGGTCGCGGTGTTGGAGGCGACCTCGCTCAAGGCCGTGGTGAACAGGCACAGCGCGATCAACGCCAGCACGGGAGGGACCCCCTGCACGTTGCCCACGGCCTCGGCCAGGATGCGCGACAGACCGCTCTGCGTGATCCCCTCGGCCATGGCGAAGCCGCCGCCCAGCAGGACGAGCAGGCCCCAGGAGATGTTCCCGGCGGCCTTCAAGCTCAGCACGCGGCGCCCGCCGCCGGCCGGGAGCAGGAGCAGCACGCCGCAGATCAAGAGCGCCACCAGCCCCTCGCGACCGCGCGGCCCGAGCAAGCCCTTGAGCGGCTCCGGCGCCCCTTGCCCGAGCAGAGCCCAGCTCTCCGGCACCAGCGAGGACCAGCCTGGGATGATCAGCGCGCCGAAATCCAGATCTTGCCGGAAGGTCCACAGCAGCGCGGCGCTGACGAAGCCGGTCAGTGCGAGCACTTCACCGCGTGACATCTGCCCTAGCGAAGCGCGCCGCTGGGCGATGGCCTCGCGTGTGCCCGGGATGGCGTGACCGGAGAGGGGCGCCGCCACCCGCACCAAGTAGAGCCACGACAGTGGGATGGCCAGCAGCACGACCGGTAGCCCCACCTTGAACCAGCTCAAGAACGTGACCTCGCGCGGCAGGACCTGGTCGGACATCTTCACGAACACCAGGTTGGTGCCGGTTCCGATCTTGGAGCCGATGCCGCCCATGCTCGCGGCGTAGCCGATGCCCAGCATCAGCGCGAGGCCGAGCTTTTTTACGTCGTGCTCGCTCACGTGCGGCTGTCGACGAAACTCGGACAGCACCGCCATACCGATCGGGAACAGCATCACCGCCGCGGCGGTGTTCGAGATCCACAGCGAGATGAACGCCGTGGTCACCATGAAGCCGAGCACGATGCGGCGCGGGCTCACGCCGATCTTGGTGATCATGGCGAGCGCCAAGCGCTGGTGCACGTTCCACTCCTCCAGCGCGGCGGCGAGCAGCATGCCGCCCATGAACAAGAAATTGACCGGGTCGAAGTACTCGAGCCAGAGCTGCCCGAAATCGCATACACCCAGGAGCGGGTAGAGCACGAGCGGGAAGAGCGCCGTGGCCCACAGCGGGATGGTCTCGGTGATCCACAGCACCGCCATGCAGAGCGCCACCGCGAGCGCCCAGCGCGGCCGGTGGGCGAGCTGTCCCGAGAGCCCCCAGCCGGCCGCCAAGAGCGCCAGCGGCGCCAGCAACAGGCCGCTCCGCTCGCGAAATCCCAGCTCGGCCAGGCGACGCATCCGGCTCGGGGATACTACACTGCACGCGCGATGTCGTGGCTCACGCCCTCGGGCGGCTTGGTCTACCACCTGCCCGCGCTCCGGTATCGCGCGCGGCTGTGGGCGCCGTTCCGCGCCGCGCACGCTGCCA
>JAEYOT010000290.1 GCA_023411445.1 Pseudomonadota bacterium | reverse complement strand
GGGCTGGGACTTTGGAAGTCGACGAACTGGACGGACTTGACTGCAACCGGGGACCACATCGGGGGGCTCCTTTTCGCGGGCTGTGCCGCGGACGAAGAGCTGTTTTGCAGTCGCCGTACCAGGTCTTTACTTAAGCAATTTCAATGGGTTGTGTGGGCAACGCGGGCCGTAACAGGTGACGCGTGACGCGTCACGATACGCGCTCACCCTCGACCATCTTACGGCTCGGGCCGGGGCCTTCTCCCTGGCTTTCGAAACGTGGCCGAGGCGTGTCATGGTGAGGGGTGCCCCCGCGCCTGAAGGCCTGGCTGCTCCTCACCCTGGCGATGATCAAGTCGCTGTTTCGGCGCGTGTTTGGGCGAGCCGGAGGCATCGCGGCCTTTCGCCGCGCCTACGACGCGGACGGGCTGCCACCCGTGACCGCCGCGGAGCGCGCGGAGTTTCCCAGCTTCAGCCGCTGCATCGCTTGCGGCATCTGCGATCGCGGCGAGAGCGAACGCATCGCGGCGTCCGGCGGCGCCTACCGCGGAGTGATGCCGCTGATGCTCGCAGCCTCGCGGAGCATGCCGGACTTTCGCGCGGCGGCTTACAGCTTGAGCTTCGTCTCGGACGAGGTGTTGGCGGAGAAGGAGCGCACCTGTCCGGCGCAGGTGCCGATGCGACGCATCGCCGCGTTCTTGCGCGCCAAGGCGGACGAGGTGGGCGGAGCCTGGCCGCTGCCGTCGCGGGTGGATTCGCTCCCGCCTTCCGCTCCGCCGACCGGCGCTACTTGACCAGCGAGAGCCGCGGAGCCACCGAGAAGGCCGCCAAGTGGCCGCTCTCTTCGGCCACGTAGGCGCCGCAGCGCTCGTCGACGCGCAGTAAGTCCGGGATGAGGTCGCTCGGCAGCGTGCCCAGCACCTCCCCGTCGCGTGGACGGATGACGTGCACCTGGTGCTGCGGCACGAACAGCGCGCCGTTGCGCAGTACCGGCTCCAGCCGTCGCGGTTGGTCTGCCTCCACGTGTCGCGAGAAGACGTGGCTGTAGCGCGGCTGGCCGGTGAGCGCGTCGAGGCAGAGCAAGGCGCCTGAAGCCGTGTTGGCGATCAGCGCGTCGTCCACCACCAGCCAAGCGGTGGTCGGTGAAGCCAGGCCGGGCGCTTGCTCCCACAGCGGGGCGCCGGTGTCGCGAGAGAGCGCGCTGGCGCCGACGCCTCGCTTGTCGCGCGTGGCGACGATCACGGCGCCGCCGCTGACGAGCGGGACCTGCCCGGTGCACGGCTTCTCCTCGAGCTCACGCGCCCAGCGCAGCGCGCCAGTCCATAGATCGACGTGCAGCAGCTTGCAGGGGCCGACGGGGCCGCCCGCTACGGCGAACGCCGAGTCGTGATCGATGCAAATGTCGCCGGAGAAAGGCAGGCGATCGCGCACGCGCCACACCACTTCGCCCGTGAACACGTCGAGCGCGACCAGCGCGGAGTCGCCACCGGCTACCAGCAGCAGCTTGCCAGCGCGGCGCATGCGGTAGCTGGCCGGGCGGCGGCCGCTGTAGCGCCAGCGCACCTCGCCCGAGACCAAATCCATGGCGGTGACCGAGCGATCGCCCTCGGCGACGACCAGCAGCTTGGGCAGCGCCGGACCGTTGACGAGCGCGCCGGTGGCGCCGCCGGCCGCACGCGGCGCGATGTGGGCCGTGAAGCGCACGCCGCCCGTGTCGAGATCGTGCAGCTCCACGCGGCCGTCGTAGCCCAAGCGCGCCAGCCCGAAGGGCGTGACCACGCTGGCGGCGCGGCTGGCGGCGACGCGCCACAGCACGCGACCGGAGTCGCGCGTCAAGCACGCCGTCTCGCGCTGCGAGCCGACGATGATCTTGTCGCCGCACTGGAAGGTGGCGCGCAGATCGATATTCGGCACGGTCGCGACCCAGCGCGGCACGAAGCGCATCTTGCCGCCGTGCTCCCAGGTGCCGCGGCCGGTGATCGGGCGCGGCAAGCCGAAGCTGCGGTAGCTCTCCGGCTCCGGGTTGGTGAGCGAATCGTTCGCCTTGGTCTCGCTCACCACGTCGACGATGAGGCGCGCGCTGCGAGCGAGCGAGCGCAGGCGCAGGTTCTTGCTCTGCGACGCGTCCGCCTTCTCCAGCACTTCGACCAGGGCGAGCGCGAAGCGCGCGCAGGAGAGGACGAAGCCGCGCGCCGGCACGTCGGCCAGCGTGGTGCCCTCTTGGTCGGCCGAGGTGCTCGGCCCGGTCAAGCTGACGCGCAGTGGGCCGCTGCCCGGGCCGCGGCGAACGGAGAGCTGGGCACCGTCCAGCTCCGCGCGCCGAAACACCGCGCGCTCGGCGCGCCAGGCGTCGAGCACGTCCTCCGCGATGGTGAGCAGCCGCTCGGCCATCAAGAACAGCTGCACCGACGCTAGCTCCAGGCTACGGCTCTTGACCGTCAAGCAGAGCCTGCCCGTCGCGAGCAGCGAGTGCAGGTCCGCGCGCTCCAAGCCGGGCGCCTCCGAGATGCCCAGGCGACGCTGCTTGAGCTCCACCTCGGCGCTGAAGGCGACGTGGCCGGCCGCCTTCGGCGTGACGCTGACCTTGCGTCGCTCGAGCGGCGCGTGCGCGTAGGTGGGATAAGGCAGGCCGAGGGCGCGGCGAGCTGGGCCGACCCCGGCCGACGTGGCGTGCTGCTCGGCTTGCTCCAAGGCGTGGGCGACCGCGGCCGTCAGCGTGGCGAGCGGCAGGTGACGGTCGAACACCGCCACGCGCGGGCTAGGGCCGACGCGATAGACGCTGAGTAGGGCGTCGACGCCGTCCGCCTCGAGGCCGATCTCCCAGGCTTCTTCCTCTGAGTAGATCGGGAAGCAGGCGCGCGAGCGCTTGCCGCGGTTGAGCTGCGACAGCGCGTGGCCGAGCTCCACGAGCAAGGCGGCGTGCGGCGCTTCAGTAAGTCGAGCAGTCAGGTTGATGCCGTCGACGAACAGGTCGAACAGCCCCGAGAGCGGGGTCAGAGCTTCGGGAAGCGGGGGAGCGGCGTGGGGCCGAACGACGACATCTATCGCAGTCATTCCGTGGGGCGAATCGTAAGAACCCGAGCCAGCGAGCGACACTTTTCAGACGAGTTCGCAGAGGAGTGGACAGGGGAGTCGAAAGGAGGTTAGGCGCGCCGTGAAGGTTGCGGCGGCGGGTTTGCTCGGGCTTTGATGCCGGACGTGAGCTGGCGCGACCCCTTGAGCCCCGCGCCGAGCGGCGCGCGCTCCCTCGCGGGCGGCGCGCTGGCGGCTGGCGCCATGGGCGCGGCCATGGCCTGGCTTTGGGGCTTCACGGTGGACGACGCGCTCATCACGGCGCGCGTCGCCCATCAC
>JAEYOT010000274.1 GCA_023411445.1 Pseudomonadota bacterium | reverse complement strand
TCACTGCGCCCGTCCGGCGCTTGCGCCCAGCTCCGCATGGCGCTGCGGCTGACCGGTGAGGAGGCGTACGCTTTCGACCTGTGCCTGCGGGGGGTCCAGCTGGGACTGGTGCTGCGCGAAGCGAAGGCGCGCGGGAGCGAGGCGGCGAAGAGCGCGGCGTTCGCCATCTTCGTCGGCTTGTCCGCGGGCGCCTTCGTGGCGCGAGACTGAGCGATCGCGGTATAGATGAGCGCATGACTGCGCCAGCCTCGAGCCTCGCTACGCTCCTCGTCTCCTGCCCGGACCGTCGCGGCATCGTGGCGGCGCTGGCGCAGGTGCTCTACGGCCACGGCGCAAACATCCTGGATTCGGACCAGCACACGGACGCCGAGGCGGGGTTGTTCTTCCAGCGGCTGCGCTTCGATCTGGCCGAGCTGATGACCGATCGCGTGACGCTCGAGCGCTCCCTCGCTGAGCTCGCCGAGCGCTTTCAGATGCAGTACCGGCTGCTGTACCAAGCGCGGCGCAAGCGCATGGCGCTGTTCGTCTCCAAGTACGACCACTGCTTGTACGACCTCTTGCTGCGCCAGCGCGCCGGCGAGCTCAGCGGCGAGGTCGCCCTGATCGTCAGCAACCACGACACGCTCGCGCCCGTCGCCGCGCAGTTCGGCGTGCCGTTTCACGTCTTCGTGAAGACCGCGGAGACGAAGCTTGCGCAGGAGCAGCGCGAGCGCGAGCTCTTGGTCGAGCACGATGTGGATCTGGTCGTGCTGGCGCGCTACATGCAGGTGCTGAGCGGCGAGTTTTGCGCGGCGTTCACGCAGCGCATCATCAACATCCACCACTCCTTTTTGCCGGCCTTCATCGGCGGCAAGCCGTACCACCAAGCGTACGCGCGGGGCGTCAAGCTGATCGGCGCGACCGCGCACTACGCCACCGCCACGCTGGACGAGGGCCCCATCATCGAGCAAGACGTGGTGCGTGCCACCCACCGCGACGCGGTGGAGGATCTCGTGCGCAAAGGGCGCGACTTGGAGAAGGTGGTGCTGGCGCGCGCCGTGCGCCTCCATTTGGACGATCGCGTGCTCGTCTACGGCAACAAGACCGTCGTGTTCGACTGAGCTCAGAGCCCTCGGGCTTCGCGCGCGGTCGCCAGCGCTTGCTCCAGCGCTGCCGGGCTGAAGCCGATCTGAATCTGACCCATGATGTCGATCACGGGGATGGAGGCTCCGGCGCGGCCGATGCGCTCTAGCTTCCGCCTCATCTCGTCGGCGGCCACCTCGCTGGCTTCGATGTCCTTCTTCACGACGGTGGCGCCGCGCTGCTTCAGGTAGCGCTCGGCGTCGTGACACGGCTTGCACCAGTCCGCGCCATAGACGATGGCGACCACGCCGGTGGCTGGCGGTTTGACGCCCGCGCCGCTCCCGCTGGGCGGTTTCTGCTCGCCGCCGCCGCTCGGCGGCGGGCTCGTGCTGGGCAGCGCGCTCGGGGCCAGCGCCTCGAGACGCGCCTTCCGCTTGCCAGCGCCCAGCTCTTCCCACTCGGCGCGCGGCATCGTCTTCAGGCGGTAGGCGCCGGTCGCCGTGGTCTCGTCCAAGTTCGCCACGTACACCAGGTTGCCGGTGCCTTCTTCGCGCGTCGTCACCACCACGCGCACGGTGGCGCGGCTGCCGCTGGGCACGTCCGCCGGCTTCTGCACCACGTGGAAATCACCCTTGTCGTCGATCCAGGTGAGCAGCAAGTTGGGCGTATCCGCCTTCACCTCGAGCGGAGGCAGCTCCGCCGTCTTCGGCGCCGTCCCAGAGTCCTTCCCACTCTCGTCCTGTGAGCGGCGGCAGCCGGCGCTCATCGCCACAGCGACCGCTAGCAGCAGGAGCGCGCCGCCGAGCCTCATTGCGAGGACTCCGCGCCGTCGCCCTCGGCGCCGGCGAGCTCTTCGGACAGGGTGACCCATTCTTTCATGGCGCGCTCGAGCAGCTGACTATACTCGCGATCCTTGAGCGCGAGCTCGTGCAAGCGCTCCCAGTTGCTGCCGTCCGAGCCCTTGAGCTCCTCCCGGAAGCTGGCCAGGGTGGCCTCCAGCTCGCCGATCTGCTTCTCCAGCTCAGCCACGCGCTTGCGCTTTCGCGACAGCTCGCGTGACGCCTCGCGTCGGGCCCTCTGCTCCTCCGCGCCGGACTTGGGCGGGGCGGGCGCGGCCTTCTTGGGCTCAGCGCGCGTTGGGACCCGCGTCGAGGCGCGGGCGTCAGCTTCTGCCTTGCGCTTGCGCTCCAGGGCATCCTGGTAGTCCTTGAACCCGCCTTCGTAGATGTCCACTCCCTCGGGGGTGAAGCTCAGCGTGCGCGTGGTCACGGTCTCGAGAAAGCGGCGGTCGTGAGAGACCAGGATGACCGTGCCCTCGAAGCCCACCAGCGCCTCTTCGAGGATCTCCGCTGCTGGGATGTCCAGGTGGTTGGTCGGCTCATCCAGAAAGAGCAAATTGCGCGGCTCTAGCAGCAGCTTGGCGAGCGCCAGGCGGGTGCTCTCGCCGCCGGACAGGCTGGACACCTTGCGCAGCGGGTCGTCGCCGTAGAAGCGGAAGCGCGCTAGGTACTGGCGAGCGCCGTCCACGTTGAGGTCCCCGCGCACGCTGCGGATCTCCTCCACGCCGGTGCGCGCCGGATCCAGCGAGCCGAGCTGCTGGTCGAAGTAGCCTTCACGCAAGTTGGTGCCACGACGCACCTGGCCGACGTCATCGGCGGCGCCGCGCTCGGCCAAGATCTTCATCAGCGTGGTCTTGCCCGAGCCATTCGGACCGACGATGCCGATGCGATCGCCGCGCCGCACCAGTAGGTCGAAGCCGGAGAACAGCTGCTTGCCGCCGCGCGTCGCGCCCAGGCCCTTGGCCTCCAGCACGATGTCGCCGCTGCGCGGCGCCTCCGCGAAGCGAAAGCGCACGCGCTCCGCCCGCGCCCACACGTCCTCCGGGCGCCCTACGCGCTCGAGCTTGTCGAGCATCTTCTGTCGCGACTGCGCCTGCTTCGTCTTCTGCCCCGCCATGTTACGGCGGATGAAATCCTCCGTCTTCTCGATGAACGCCGCCTGCTCCTCGGCTTGACGGCGCTCGCGCTCCAGATCCTCCGCGCGCTCTTCGTGGTAGCGGGAGTAGGGCAGGGGGTAGACGCGGAACGTGGTGCGCCCTAGCTCCATCGTGATCGGGCACACCGCGTCCAAGAACGCGCGATCGTGCGACACCACCAGCACCGCGCCGCGCCAGGCGCACAGATGCTGCTCCAGCCAGCGGATCGTCTCCAGGTCCAAGTGGTTGGTGGGCTCGTCGAGCATCAAGATGTCCGGCTCGCCCGCCAGCACCACGCCGAGCGACAAGCGCCCGCGCTCGCCGCCGGACAGCGTCTTCACGTCGCGCTCCAGGTCGCGCGGCGTGAAGCCC
>JAEYOT010000170.1 GCA_023411445.1 Pseudomonadota bacterium | reverse complement strand
CCCCTGGGTCACGTCGAGGCGATCTTGCCCGAGGCGGCGACTCCGCGCGTGACAGCGCGCGGCGCGACGCCACCAGGCATCGTTTTGCTCGCCGGTGCCGGCGCTAGCGCTGAGCGGTAATAACGCGAGCCGCCGCGGCGCGGCTGAGGGCTCGTCGGCGCCCGCGCAAGCTGAGCCGCTGCTGGCCGGCGCGCCTCCGCGCTGGCTGCGGCAAGCGCGTCTTGTGCGCCAGGATGGCGGACATCTCCGCGCTGGGCTCGAAGCCGAGCTCTTCGATGATCGCGCTGGCCACGAGCAGCCCGGTCTCCGCCGCGCCCTCCATCCAACCTTGAAAGTCCACGGACGTGTGCTCGCCGCAGAAATGCAGGTTGCCCTCGCGCACGCCCTCCTGCTCGTAGAAGGCCCACTGCCCGGGCCGGTAGCAGGTGTAGCTACCGAGCGTGTGCTCGTAGCTGGGCCAGTGCATGCGTCGCGCCGTGCCCGGGCGGTAGGCGTCCGCCGCGCCCGGGAAGATCGCCTCCACGTCGGCCAAGATGCCCGTGTAGTACTCTTCCGCATCCACGTCGCCGACGTCCACGCCCGCGTCGCCGCCGAGGAAATTGGTCAAGATGCCGCGCTCGCCGGGCTGGCCGATGGAGCTGTCCCACAGCTGTTGGAGCGGCAGGTCGCAGGTGACAGTGCCGCTCTTCTCGTGGTCTTCGCGCCAGACGCGAGAGCCAAATGAGCCCATCACTTTGGCGTTCGTGCCGTAGCCCAGCTCGTCGATGATCTGGCGCTTCAGCTCGCTGAGCGGCACGTCCAGCTCCACGTTCCGAAGCACGCTGAACGGAATGGCCAGCACGACGTGGTCGTACTGCACGTCGATAGCGTCCTCACCGTCGGTGAGCCGCAGCCAGTAGCCGTCGTCTGCCGTCTGCACGCGCGTCAGCTTGGAGCGCAGCTTGACGGTGCCCTTGGCCAGCTTCTCATGGAGGCGGGTGGCGAAGGCGTCGCTGCCTTCACGCGCGTGGTACCGCTCGTCGGACTCGCCGAAGATGCGGAACGGGTCTGGCTCGTCCGACCCGATCAGGTAAAGCAAGTTCAGCGCGGACTGCTGCTCCGGCTCGAGCCCGAACTCGCCGCGGTAGGCGGCGAGCAGCACCGCGTGGAGCTCCGGGTACTCCGCCGGCGGCACGTGCTCTTCCAGCCAGACCGACAGCGGGGTCTGGTCCAGCTCCGCGAAGGCTTCGTCGTCGCTGTCGGCGGCCTCTTCCGCCTCCGCCATCACGCCCGCGACCGCCGTGAACTGCTCCACGATCGTCTCCTCTGGTACCTCCTCACCCGCGACGAACCACACGTCGTTTTGGATGCCGCGCGTGAAGCGATCGGTGAGCGTGAGGCCGAGCTCATCGGCCAGCGAGAGCATGGTGATGTGGTTGGAGTCGATCAGCTCGCCGCCCAGCTCGAACGTCTGCTCGCCGTAGTCCTGCTCACGAGCCGTGAACACGCGGCCCCCGACGCGGCTCGAGGCCTCGTACACCGTGACGTCGACACCGGCCTGCTGCAGCCGGTAGGCGCAGTGCAGGCCAGCGAGGCCCGCGCCGATCACCGCCACGCGCACGTCGCTCGCTGACTTCCGTCCCGAGTCGCTGCCGCAGCCGGCCAGGAGCGCGCCCGCCGCCAGCTGCGCGCCGCCCCATGTCAACTGCCGACGCGTCAAAATGGGGGCCTCGCCGTCCAGCAAACGGCGTCGTTCGGCCACGGCCCGCGCGGCAATTCTCTGCAGCTTCTCGAATAATCGTGTCCTGCCCATGTGGGCGGCATCCTAGGTCTTGACCCTGGGGCGCCTCAACTCCACATGGCGGGTGCCTTTCGGTCCGATGAGCGCTGCCGCACCGCCCTACGCTTCCGATCCGCCCCCCTTCGGGCTGGCAGCCGTCGATCCGATCGCGGCCGCCACGCCGGTGGGCTTGTGGGAGCAGTTCAAACGCCAGCGCCGCCGCTACCTGGCCGGCTTGGTCCTGCTCGCTGTCTACCAAGCGTCGCAGTACTGGTTCGACACGCGCTTCGCGGAGGCCATCAACCTGGCCGACCATCACGAGCGGGGGCCGGCCGTACAGCTGGGCCTGTGGCTGGTGGTGGTGGCGCTCTTCGCGTTCGGCGTGCGCGTGCTCTCGCGCGTGGCCGTCTTCAACGCGGGGCGCAACGCGGAGTACGAGCTCAGGCGCGTGCTGTCGGCCAAGCTGCTGACGCTCGGTCCCTCGTTCTACCGGCGCATGAGCACGGGCGAGATCATGAGCCGGGTCACGAACGACCTGACCCAGGTGCGCCTCTTGCTCGGCTTCGGCGTGCTCAACGTGATCAACACGTTGTTCGCGCTGATCAGCGCCCTCTGCGTCACGTTGCCGATGTCGGTCAAGCTCACGGGCGCCGCCATGCTGCCGCTGCCGCTCATCTTGCTGGTCACGCGCGCCTTCTCCTCTCGCTTCTTCACGGGCACGCGTGACGCGCAGGCCGCGCTCGGTGAGATGAGCTCGCGCGTGCAAGCCAGCGTGGCGGGCGTGCGAGTGGTGCGCTCGTTCGCGCTGGAGCAGCGCGAGGCCGAGGCCTTCGAGGTCACCAACGAGAACTACCTGCAGAAGAGCCTGCGGCTGGCGCGCTTGCGCGGCTCGATGGCGCCGATCCTGCAGGTCACGCTCGCGCTCGGCGTGCTGGTGGTGTTCTGGTACGGCGGCGACTTGGTGATGCGGGGAGAGCTGAACAAGGGACAGTTTCTCGCCTTCACGCGCGCGCTCGGGCGGCTGACCTGGCCGCTGATGTCGCTCGGCTTCATCGTCGGCATGCTGCAGCGCGGCCGCGCTTCCTACTCACGGCTCCCGGAGATCTTCACGGCCGAGCCGGACATCAAGGACGGCCCGCTGCATCCCCAGCGCGTGCCGGACGGGCTCGAGGTCCGCGGCTTGAGCTTCGCCTACCAAGACCGCAAGGTGCTGGACGACGTCGCCTTCGAGCTCGCGCCGGGCCAGTCGCTGGCCATCGTGGGTCGGACGGGCGCTGGCAAGTCCACCCTGGCGCTGCTGCTCGCGCGCCTGCTACCCACGCCGCGCGGCAGCGTGTTCCTCGGTGACATCGACGTGTGCGATCTGCCGCTGAATACCGTCAGAAAGACGGTCGGCTACGCGCAGCAGAACGCGTTTTTGTTCAGCACCACGGTCGGGCGCAACATCGCCTTCTCGCTGGACGATCCGGACTCGGCGGAGGCCAGCGAGCGCGCTCATCGAGCCGCGGAGGAGGCGCGCATCGCCGACGAGGTGCGCGAGCTGCCGGACGGCTTCGACACGGTGGTGGGCGAGCGGGGCGTGCAGCTCTCCGGTGGCCAGAAGCAACGCGTCGCGCTCGCGGCAGCTTTCGTCACCGAGCCCAAGATCCTGATCTTGGATGATCCGCTGAGCGCGGTGGACGCCCGCACCGAGCGCGGCATCTTGGACGCCATCGATCGGCAGCGCCAGCAGCGCTCCCTGATCTTGATCACGCACCGCGTGGCCGCCGCGTCGCACTGTGATCGCATCTTGGTGCTGGAGCAGGGCCGGGTGGTGGAGTCCGGCACCCACGACGAGCTACGCCGCGCGGGCGGTCTGTACGCCGCCTTCGCCGAAGAGCAACGCATCGAGCGCGAGCTGCAGGCGCTGGAGGGCGGGCCCGTCGAGCCGGCTCCGCTGACTGGCTCGGAGCAGGTGAACCCGTGAGCACCCCGCAGCCCAAGCCGCCCGCCCGCAACGAGCGCGCCGCCGCCGCGCTCAAGGCTTTCCACGAAGAAGAGCGCTTCGGCAAGGCCTACGACCTGCAGTTGGTGAAGAAGATTTGGCCGTTCGTGGCGCCGCACCAGGCCCTGCTCTGGGTCTCGCTCGTCGTCATCTTGTTCACGACCGGCGCGGCGCTGATTCGTCCGCTGATCATGCGCAGCGCCATCGACGACGGCGTGGTCGCGGGCGACGAAGCCACGCTGATGCGGGGCGGGCTGCTGCTCGTGGCGGTGCTGGTGATCGAGCAAGCGCTCGGCTTCGCGCAGATGTACGCGATGCAAGTTGCCGGCGCGCGCGCCATGGCCGACCTGCGCGGTCACGTGTTCCGCTTCTTGCACCGGCAGCGCCTCGGCTTCTTCGATCGCCAGCTGGTGGGCAAGCTGGTGTCGCGCGTCACCAACGACGTAGACGCCATGCTGGAGTTGTTCGCGTCCGGCGCGCTGCTCTCGGTGGGGGACCTGATCAAGCTGGTCGGTATCGTCACCTTGATGTGGTCGCTGGACGCGCGGCTGTCGCTGTTCGCGTTCGTCGGCGTGCCGCCGATCGCGCTGTTGGTACTAGTGGTGCGCCGGCGCATGCGCGAGGCGTTTCGCTCGATCCGCAGCACCACCGCGCGCATGAACGCCACCACCAACGAGCAGGTCAGCGGGATGACCGTGATCCAGGCGTTCGGGCGGCAGTCGGCGGCGGCGCGCGAGTTCGACGAGGTCAACGCGGAGTACCGCGACGCCAACAACTCGGCCATCAAGTGGGACGCGATCCAGGACGCAGCGATCGACACGGTGGGAGCCATTTGTCTGGCGTCCATCGTCGTCTCGCTCGGCTACCAGCCGGCCAGCTTCGGCACCCTGGTGGCGTTCTCGGCCTACCTGGCGGCGTTCTTCGAGCCGATCAGCGCGCTGGCCCAGCGCTACACCTTGCTGCAGAGCGCCATGGCGGGGGCGGAGCGCGTGTTCGGCTTGCTGGACGCGCCGGATCCGGACTGCCCGCCCGAGCAGCGCGGCGAGCCGGGCGATCCCGCGTACGACGTGGAGCTGGAGCACGTCACGTTCGAGTACAAGCCCGGCGTGCCGGTGCTGCGGGACCTCTCCTTCAAGGTGCCGCGCGGCGAGAAGGTCGCGCTGGTCGGCCCGACCGGCTCGGGCAAGACGACCATCACCGCGCTGTTGCTCCGCTTGTACGAGATCGCGAGCGGCTCCGTGCGCGTGCGCGGCAAGGACGTGCAGCGCTACGACCGCGAGGAGCTGCGCAGCCTGTTCGCCGTGGTGCCGCAGGACGTGTACCTGTTCCCCGGCACGGTGCTCACCAACGTGGCCGCTGGCGCCGAGCCGGATCGCGCGCGTGTGGAGGAGGTGCTGAAGCGGCTCGGGGCATATGAAGTTTTCGCTCGGCGCGAGCTGGGTCTGGACACGCCCGTGCAAGAGCAGGGCAAGAACTTCTCCACCGGTGAGCGCCAGCTGATCGCGTTCGCGCGCGCCATGTACCGCGACGCGCCGATCCTGATCTTGGACGAGGCTACCGCCAGCATCGACAGCGACACGGAGTCGCGCTTGTCGCTGGCGCTGGCCGAGCTGCTGCGCGGGCGCACGGCGCTCGTGATCGCGCACCGCCTGAGCACGGTGCGGGCCGCCGATCGCATCTTGGTGCTGCAGCGTGGGCGCTTGGTGGAGCAGGGCAGCCACGAGCAGCTGATCGCGCAGGGCGGCCTGTACGCGCGCCTGCACGAGCTGCAGTTTTCGCGTAGCGAGACGCCGTCCAGCCGCAACCTCGGCGCCGCCGCCACGGCGGAGTGAGGATCGCGCTGCGGCTCAGTCCAGCCAGCCCATCACGACCGTACGCTCGGCGAGCGCCTCGACCACGTCCTCCACGCGCGCCACCTCGTGGGCCCGCAGGGCGCGGCCGCGTCGGCCAATCTCGAACAGGGCAATGAGCTCTCCGTAGAGCAAGAGCGGCACCATCGCGACGCTCTCCGGCTCTGGTAGGCAGCGCGCGATGCGGCCGATGATGTAGCGTGACACGTCGCCCGGCAGCGGCTCGGACAACACCGTGCGGCCACCACGCGCGGCGAGCAACGTCGGGTCGTCTTTGGCCAGCCGCTCCCCGAGCAGCTGCTCGGTGCCTGGCCCGTGGCCACCGACCGTGACGGCGGCGTTGAGATCGCCGCGCACCCGGTGCACCAAGCCCACGTCGGCCGAGGCGGCCGCCACCGCGGTCGAGACGGTGAGCAAGAGCGCGTCTTGTAGCTCGCTCGCGTTCGACAACACCCCGACAGGATCCACCGACACGGGGCGGAAGCTGGCGCGCTGGGCCGGCTGCAGGTTCACTGGGCGCGACGACAGCTCTTCGCCGCTGGGCGGAGGCGGCGGCTCGCTGAACACGCTGCGCGCGCGCTCCTCCACGCCGGCGCTGGCGCTGGCCAGATCTTCGATTGTCTTGCGGCGATGGACGGCGCTGAGCGACTCCAGCTCGTCCAGCCGTCGCCACACCTGCCACGACTCGTGGCGGACGAACGAAGACGCCGAGATGCGGCCGTGCGCGACGCCGCGCAGGACCAGCTCGAACGTCACTGGCCCCACCGCGACCACGCCGTTGGTCACGAACCAGCGGTCACTCGGTGCTGCGTCACTGTTCGTTTCCACCTGCATCGGGAAAGGTCCTACCCCGTAGCCGTTGTCGCGACACTCACGCACAGGGTGGGACAATTAATCGGCTGCTCGAACCTGCGGTCAATGCCCAGGAATATTTGCAAATGATTCTAAATGGTTATGTTGTTTCCTCTGACGCTAGTACGCGGGCCCTGGGGGCACACAGCCACGCCCCCAGGTGAGGGCCATTTCGTCGTAAGGAAGGGGGGCTATGTCACAACCCCAAGGTAAGGTCTGGCTCGTGGGCGCTGGGGCAGGGGAGCCAGGTCTGATCACGGTGCGCGGCCACGCCGTTCTCTCGCGCGCGGACGTCGTGCTGTTCGATGCGCTGGCGCACCCAGCGCTGCTGGAGGCCTGCCCGCAGGCCGAGCAGCGCAACGTGGGCAAGCGCTACGGCGAGGACAGCGCCGAGCAAGACGCGATCATCGCGCAGATGATCGAGCTGGCGCGCCAAGGCAAGCGCGTGGTGCGCCTGAAGGGTGGCGATCCCCTGATGTTTGCGCGCGGAGCCGAGGAGGCGCTGGCGCTGGCGGACGCGGGCATCAAGTTCGAGATCGTGCCGGGCGTCTCCTCGCCGGTGGCGGCCAGCGCGTACGCCGGCATCTCGCTCACGCACCGCGACGTCTCGCGAAGCGTGACGTTCATCACCGGCAGCCACCGCGCCGGCAAGGAGTGGTCGCCGGAGCAGTGGCGAAAGCTCGCCACCGCCACCGACACGATTTGCGTGCTGATGGGCATGAGGCGCATCGACGAGATCACGCAGGCCATCATCGACGGCGGGCGCGCACCGGAGACGCCCGCCGCCGTCATTCACTGGGGAGCGCGCCCCGAGCAGCGCGTCGTCACGGCGCCGCTCGCGCAGATCGCTCGCGCGGCTCACGACGCAGGGCTCAAGAATCCAGCCATCATCCTGATCGGCGAGGTGGTGACGCTGCGCGAGCAGCTGAGCTGGTACGACGCGCGGCCCTTGTCGGGCAAGCGCATCGCCATCCCGCGCGCCGCCGAGCAAGCGCGCGAGACAGCCGCTGCCGTGCGCGAGCGCGGCGCGACGCCGCTGGCGCTACCGATGATCGACAACGCGCCGCCGCCGGAGCCTGCCGTCTTCAGCGAAGCCGTGGCGCGCATGCACGGCTACGACTGGGTGCTGTTCACCAGCAGCAACGGCGTGGAGCAGCTGCGGCTGGAGCTCGAACGAACGGGACGAGACGCGAGGGCGTTCGGCGCCGCCCGCGTGGGAGCGATCGGTCCCAAGACGGCGGAGGCGCTGGTCCGGCTGGGCATCCGCGCGGACGTCGTGGCGCAAGAGTTTGTCGGTGAGGGGCTGGCGAGCGCCGTGCTGGCGCAAGGCACGCCGCGCCGCGCGCTCTTGCTG
>JAEYOT010000089.1 GCA_023411445.1 Pseudomonadota bacterium | reverse complement strand
CTATGCGTCAGCCGACAGCGACTGGCGCAGCTGGGCGGAAGAGCTCAGCGCCGCGCGGGGCCCCAAGCCGCTCAGCGTGATCGAGCGCATGTTCGTCAGCGCCTACGTGCCCCTGGCGGACGCAGTGGCGCGCGGTATCGGCGACGCTTCCGCCAAGCAGGTGCTCGCCACCTGGTCCAGCGCGTTCGAGCAGAGCTACCGCGAGGCGTTCGCAGCGCTGCGCGTGCGCGGCAAGCGCCCGAGCATGGTGCTGGACATCCCGGAGATCGCCTTGCGCATCGGCCGCCTGCACGGCGCGCGTCGCGTCGAGCTGATCGCGGTGGACGGCCTGCGCTTCGACCTCGGCCTGCGCGTCGAGCAGCGCGTGCGCTGGCGCATGGCGCAAGAGGTGGCTTTGACCGAGCGTCTGCTCTTGTGGAGCGCCCTGCCCTCCACCTCTGCCGTCCAGCTCGAGCTGCTCGGCCGGGGTCCGGAGGCGCTCAAGACCTGGACTGGCGAGGTGTCGTCGGAGGTGCTGGTGGCGCGCGGCCAGAACGCCCGCACCCCGCGCCGCGTGAAGGTCGGCCACCGTGACCTGCTCAAGCTGGACTTGGTCGAGGCTCGGCTGATGGAGCCGGGCGGGCACGAAGCCACGCGCCTCGACGACCTCGCCGACGAGCTGGCCGAGGTGCTCTCGGCGCAGCTGGCACGCTTGCCCGCGCGCACGCTGGCCATCGTGTTCGGCGACCACGGCTTCAAGCTGGACGCGATGGAGTCCGGCACCACCTCCGCCAAGAGCGGCGGGGCCTCACCTGAAGAGGTGCTGGTCCCCGCCTTCGCTTGGCTGGTGGGCGGCGTGCACTGAGCTGCAGCTACTCCGCGTGAGTCGGAGCGGGCGAGCCGAGCAGCTCGTCGAGCTCCTTCTCACCGCGATCTTCCACGCCGCGCTTGCCCTTGCGGCGCTTGCGCCACTCGACCACGTCGTCGAAGAGCGAGTACGCCACCGGGATCGCCACCAGCGTGAGCAAGAGCGACAGCGTCTGACCGCCCATCACGATGCCGGAGATGTTGCGGTTGTTGCCGGAGCCGATGCCGCGCGAGAGCGCCAGCGGGACCATGCCGGCCACGAACGCCAGGGTCGTCATCAAGATCGGCCTGAGGCGGTCGCGATTGGCCTCCAAAATGGCCTCCAGCCGCGGCTTACCCTGCTGGCGCAGGTGGTTGGTGTGGTCGATCTGCAGGATGGAGTTCTTCTTCACCACGCCGAACAGCACGAGCAGACCTAGCGCGGACATCAGGTTCAGGCCCTGGCCGAACAAGATCAGCGACAGCAGCGCGAACGGCACCGTCAGCGGCAAGCTCAGCAAGATGATGACCGGCTGCAGCCAGGACTCGAACTGGGCTGCCAGAATCAGGTACATGAAGACGAACGACAGCGCGAAGGCCAGCGCGAAGCCCGCGCCCAGCTCGGCGGAGGACTTGGAGCGCCCGGTCGGCACGAAGCGGTACTCGGGGCCGGCGCCCTGCTTGGCGAAGGCGTCCTTCATCACCTTGACGACGTCGCTCTCGCCGAAGCCAGGCGCGACGTTCGCCATCAACGTGACCTGACGCTGCCGCCCCAGGCGATTGACCTGCGACGGCCCCGTGCCCTCCGTCACGTTCACGACGGACGACAGCGGCACCGTGCCGTACTTGCGGGAAGGCACCGTCATCAACGAAATCCCGCTGATGTCTCGGCGGTACTCTTTGTCCGCGCGCAGCCGGATGTCGTACTCCTCGCCGTGCTCCGCGAAGCTGGAGGCTTTGACGCCGGCCACCAGCATGCGCAGCGTGTCGGCCACGTCCGAGACGTTCACGCCCAAATCGGAGGCGCGGTCGCGATCGATGGCGACGCGGAGCTCCGGCTTGCCGGTGACCAGGTTGGTGTCGTAGTCCACCACCGCGGGGTGGCTCTTGATCTCCGGCTCCATCTTGGCGACGAGCTTCTCCAGCTCGCGCAGATCGGGGCCTGCCAACACGTACTGCACGGCCGCCGTGGCCGAGCCGGCGCTGATGGCGGCCACCTCGGCGACGCTGACGCGCAGGTCTTTGGGCAACTTCGCCAAGATCTGCTTCCTGGTCTGATCCATCAGCTCGTGCTGGGTGACCTTTCGCTCGCGCGGGTCTTTCAGCGACACATAAACGCTGGCCAGGTTTTGCACCTTGGCGTCACCGCCCGCCACCGTAGTCACGGTGTGCAAGACGCCCGGCAAGGCACGCACTTGCTGCGCCACGCGCTCCGAAATCAGCGCCGTCTCGTCGGCGCTCGTGCCCTCCGGTGTACGGATGCTGACCTCGAACTGCGCTTGGTCGTCGATCGGCACGAAGCTGGTCGGCACGTGCTTGATCAGCTGCGTACAAGAGCCGAGCGAGAGCGCGCTCGCCACCACCACGGCCCAGCGGTGCTTCATGCACCAACGCAGGATGGCCATGTAGACGCGCTCGATCGGCCGATAAAACCAGTCCACGATACGGCTCAGGCCGCCGCCGTGCGAGCTCCCCCCGCGGAGTAGGCGCGCGCTCAAGGTGGGCGTGAGCGCGAAGCTCACCACCATGGACACACCGACGGCGAACGCCATCGTGTAGCCGAAGTTCTTCAAGAAGCGGCCCGGGATGCCGCCGACGAACGCCACCGGCACGAACACCGCCATCAAGGACAGCGTGGTCGCCAGCACCGGTAGGCCGATCTCACGCGTGGCCAGCACCGCGGCCGGGAACGGCTTGACGCCCTTTTCCTCCACGTAGCGCACGATATTTTCGAGCACCACGATGGCGTCGTCGATCACGATACCGACCGCCAGCGCCAGGGCTAGCAGCGTCAGCATGTTGAGCGTGAAGCCCTGAAACCACATCAGGGCGAACGTGCCGATGATGGAGATCGG
>JAEYOT010000878.1 GCA_023411445.1 Pseudomonadota bacterium | reverse complement strand
TGGGAGCGTAGCGGTCGACCACTACCACCGGATGTCGAGGTGGTGGTGGCCTGGATCGATACGTTGAGCTCCGGGCTCGCGGTCGAAGATGTGCTGGCACGGCTCGCGGATCCGGCCGTCCTCGCCGCCTCACTCCAGCGCTGTGCGGCCGACACGGCTCGCGCCTCCAGCGAGCTGGTCAAGCGTGAGGTGCTCGCCAAGAGCCTCGCCGAGGCGCAGCGCCGGGCCGAGCAAGCACGCAGCGCGGCGCAGCTGGCGGCGCAGCTGGCGCGTCTGGCGAGCGAGCGGCTGGCGCTCGCGGCAGAGCAGGTTCGACTGGCAGCGGATGAGCAAGCCCGGCTCGCGGCGGAGCCCGCTCGGCTCGCGGCGGAGCAAGCGAGTCAGCAAGCCGAGCAGGCTCGCAGCGAAGCCGAACAGCAGCTGCAGCTCGTGACGAAAGAAGTGGCTCAGATCGAGTCGGACCTGACGGCTCAGCTGGCGAGCGTGGCTTCGGTGGCAGAGCCTCAGCTGCTCACGCCGGGTGACGCGCGGTCGCCCGCGCTGGAAGTCGTTCGACGCTTACTCGCCGACGGGCCCGACCTCAGCCGAGATCGCGCTCACTATCGACGCGTGGTGCTCGAGGTGCTGCGTCGCGGAGGCGTTTCAACCCGCGTGAACGACGAGCCCGCGATTGACGCCTTGATCGCGCACCTGCGGACGTTGCGCGAGGCCCAGCGCGCGCTCAGGACAAATGAGAGCGATCGCGAGGCGTTTCGTGAGGGAGCGACGGCGTTGCTCTTGGGGCTCGAACGAGCGCTCTACCTGGCCCGCGTCGAGCGCGTGCCCTCGAGCTCGCAGGTAGCCTTTGCGCTGGCGCTCGTCGATGGTGAGGTTGAAGCAGCTTTGAGCGGCGCGCTAGCCATGGCCGCGCAGGCGCTGAACGCGACCCCTCCTGAAGAAGTGGAGGAAGTGGTGGAGTGCGCTAGCGCGGTGCTGCAAGCAGCGGACGACGCGGCTCGCAAACGGGCACTCCTCGCCTGCACGGTGCTGCCGCCCTGGACCAAGTCCTTCATCTTCGACGCGAACGTCGGCGCGCTCAGCTACGAGCCCGGCGACTACCGCCTCGCAGGTGACGCGACGCTGGGCTACAACGGGACCACGTGGGGCGTGGTCGGTCACGGTTACGCCTCGGACTACGACTTATCCACCGAAGACCAGCTGGACCAAACCGAACAGCGCGGAGGCCGCTTGGAGCTGTGGGGTGCGACGCGAGGTCAGCACAGCCCCTGGCGCTTCGATGGGCGCTTCTCCGGCGGCGGCGACTACCACGACACCAGCTCCACGCGCCGAGCGGCGCGAGGCGCGGTGTTCTTCGACCAGCGCTCGATCTTGCTGAAAGCCCTGCTGCTGGCCGGGGTGCGCTACCAGACATCGACGGGCGCCTTCGGGCTATGGCTGGGCGGAGGCCCGCAGTACGAGCTGTACGAGCCCGATACGTTCTCGTCACGCGCCGTCCAAGGGGTCACGCTGACGACCGACGAGCACCTGGCGGCTCGCTTCACCGGTCGCATTCGCGGGGAGTACCACGTGTGGCCGAGCTACCTGACGACGCGCGTCCGCGTGGACGTGGACGCCTATCAGATAACACGCCAGACCGAGGTGACCACCAACGCCAGCGGCTCCTTTGCGACCTCCGCGACGGACACGCAGGCCACGCAGCTCGAGCTCAACGCGCGTTGTTTCATCGATGTCGAAGCGCTGCGTCTGCTCGACTTCGTGCCGGGCGTCGGCGTGGGCTTCAACTACTTCTACCGCGCTCAGGCCGACTTGGCCGAGACCAGCTTTCTCCCGATCGCGGCCGTGGGGCTGCGCCGGGAAGTGTTCTGAAACGAAACCACCTGCAGCGAACCCCCATGAAAAGCATCCGCTCAGTCCTCAGCATCACCTCTTTGGTCCTGTTCGCGTTGGCGGCGACGACGGGCTGTAGCAAGACGAACAAGGTCAACATCTCCGAAGGTGACTTGCCGGCGGGCTCGGAGTGCACGGCGGGCCCCACGGACCCGTGCGAGGGGACGTGTTTTCAGGGCGTTTGTCGGTCGCCTTGCGGCTCCAATCGCCAGTGTCCGGCCAACCTCGCGTGCTTCGGTGAGGGCGAAGCGGCCGTGTGCGCGCCGGTCAGCAGCATGGCGTTCGATCTGCTGAAGGATTGCGGCGAGGGCTGTGAGGTGGACCTGTTGCCGTTCGATCGCGAGGGCTACTTCCGCGCGTGCGAACGCCAGGAGCAGTACGATCTCTCCTTCTCGCCGGCCGAGGCGACGGACTCGCGGCTCGACCCGCGCGAGGCTTGCGTCCGCACCGTGGGCAACGCCCTGGCCGTGAAGGATGGCATCCTGTACGGGCTCGATTTCATGAATGAGCGACCGACCTGCGACACGGAACTGCAGCTGCCCGTCGGCGTGCTGGGTAGCACGCTCGTAGCATACGATTGCGACAAGCGCGACGGCGGTCAGCCCGTGTCCACAGCTTGTACGGGGCGGCTGATGAACGTGGGCGGCAAGACCTACCTGCTGCTGGATCCTTGGTGCACGCCCTCGTACTACGCCGATAGCCAAACGAGCTACTGGCTCTACGAGTTCAGCCCGGAGAAGGTGAAGCTCCCCTGCGTGGAGGCCGACGCTCCAACCTGCGCGAAGCCCAGCTTCCCCCCCGTTGGTCCGGCGGTGTCGGGCTTCGAGGGCCTCTGGGTCATCTGCGAGGACGGGCAGGGCGGCAACTTGTGCGTCGAGCCATCAGCCGAGAATGCCGAAGACGTGCTCGCTCGCTGCGCGGAGCTGGACTACGAGGCCTTCCTAGAAAACGGCTTCGGCACCTCCGCGATTTACATCCGCCCTGATGGGTACGGCATACGGTCCGAAGGGTACCCCGAGATCGATAGCTGCAACTTCGCGTTTCGCGAGACGGGTGACGGGCGGGTGGTGCTCGCGGGGCGCGCGCACGCACCCTTGGGCAGCCTGGACGTCGTGACCGAGGATTGGCAGCTGGTGACGACCGAGAGCGGCGAGACGTTACTCTGGCGTAGCGACGAATCGATCTGTTACAAGTCGAACGCGGGCAGCTTCTTCAAGAAAGTCGAGCTTCCCGCGGACTTCCAGGACGACTGCGACTGGGGACTGCCTGAGTTCACTTTTTGACGTTGGGTTCGCGCGCCCTGCCTGAGAGGAATCCTTGCCATGCTGTGCATTGTTCGTAGCAAGCTTGTTTCGCTCATTGCGCTGCTCCCTTCAGCAGTGCTCGCAGCCTCGATGCTCGCGGGGTGCAGCAAGACCAACGACATCAACGCTGGCCCGGGTGGCGATGCGGGAAAGTGCGCGGACCAGGCTTGTGACGGGGCCTGCGTCGAAGGCACGTGTCGCGCCTATTGCGATCGAGACTACAACTGCCCCGGCGACGGCGTCTGCACGGACGTGGACGGCGCCGCGGTTTGCCTGCCGCCGGGCGCGCGCGCGTACGAGCCGTACGAGCCCTTCGATCTGCTCTCGGGCTGCGCGAAATCAGGCTGCGAGATCCCGCTGGATGCACCACGGTTCGAAGGTGTCCTGCGCGAATGCGATGGCATCTTCACCGAAGCCGACGTGACGTCGCCCGACTTCGACTACGAGGCTGGCTGCGCCACGCTCGACGACAACAGCTACCGCATCGTAGCTGGTCGACGCATCTATGAGCTATCCGGTAGCGGCTCCGACAAGAGCTGTCGTTGGTGGCACGCGGGCGCAGGCGCGCCGGATAGCCTGATCCGTTACAGCTGTAGCTACGACTTCTTGAACACGCTCGCCACGGTGGCCGAGCACGCGCGAGTGGTCGAACGCGACGGTTCCACCTACGTGTGGACAGGCGGGCCGAATCCGCTGTGGTCCCACGGCGGCAGCCATGCTCGCCTGTACGTGCTCGCAGCTGGGGAGCCGGTCGCGCCCCCCAGCTCCTGTACCTTTGGCGACGTCCATACGCGCGAGCTCAGGGCTAGGCCCGAAGACTGCGAGCTGCCCACGTTCGCGCCTCTGGGGCGCGCTGTGGGCCCCGAGTTCGCGGGGATCTGGTCGTTGTGCGACACGCCCAACGCTGACGCGCCCGAGGATTGCAACACGACTTCCAGCTCGCCGTCTCCAGCTCTGCGCGAGGCGTTCTACATCGATGCGCGGGGGTACGGTCAGTACTCCCTCGCTGGTGACCTCAACGAAGCTCGACCGAGCGCGTGCAATGCGGCTTTCCGCCTCACCACCAAACGCGTCGAGGATCCAGCAGTAGGCAGCTACCAGCGCACGAATGGATACGTGGTCGGCAGCGCGATGCCCTTCGGTACCGTCGGCATCGAGCCGATCGTCATGGAAGAGGTCGTCGAGGTGACTGAAGGTCCTGGCAGCGCACCCGGAACGTACATCGTCGGCAACGACGGCTCTTCCTACTGGTACAAGCGCGTCCCCTTGCCGGACGACTTCGTCGATCCGTGTGACGGCACCGAACCCAACTTCACCTGGTGAGCCGCCACCGGTTCTAGCTTACGGAGTAACAACATCGTGTCAAAGCTTGAGCGCACCACGAAACGTTTTGCGGCCTTGCTGATCGTCACCGCCGCGTTCGCGCTGGGTAGCGCGGCCGGCTGCAGCAAGACGAATGACATCAACGCCGGACCTGGCAGCGGCAGCGGCTCGTGCAACGACCAGCCATGCAGCGGCGCGTGCGTCGAAGGCGCGTGCCGCAGCTATTGCGACGAAAACTACGAATGTCCCGGCGACGGCGTCTGCGTGGACGTGGAGAGCGTCGCCGTCTGCCTGCCGCCAGGCGCCCTCGTGTACGAGCCGTACCAGCCGTTCGACATGCTCTCCGAATGCACGTCATCGGAGTGCCAGGTCCCGCTAGACGCACCAGCTCTCGAAGGCGTGCTGCGGCGCTGCAGCGGGTCTGCCTACACGGTCGACGACGTGCCGGATCCTGACTTCGATTTCGAGTCAGCGTGCGCCACGCTCTCGGACTACAGCTACACGCTGCTCCAAGGGCGGAAGCTCTACGACGTGTCCGACGGCAGTTGTCTGTGGGCGCACGCGGGCGCAGGGCCTGCCGACTCGCTCATCCGTTACACCTGCGACAACGCGCTCAACTACGACACCTACGAAGAAGAATTCAAGGTGGATGCCGACTTCTGGCGTGTGGTCGAGCTCGAGGGTGAGACGTACATCTGGCGGAGCAATGCGAGTCCGTTCGACGCCAGGCACGTGCCTCCAGAGCTCTACAAGTTGACGGATGAATCCGTGTCGCCGCCGACGAAGTGCGATTTCGGCACGTATGCCAGGAGCAATCTCCGACCGGAGGAGTGCGCGCTGCCAATCTACCCGCGCACGGGCGGCCCGCTCCCATCCCAGTTCGAAGGCCTGTGGATCGCGTGCGATTCCATGGATCTGCGCGCTTGTGAAGAAGGTTGGGATGGGCCCGACCTCAACGCGTCGCGTCCTGCGCTTTACATCAACGCCCAGCGCTTCGGCCAGTTCTGGCTATCGGACGTCAGCGCCGCTGAGACGCGTCCGACCGAGTGTAACGCCGCCTTCCGCGGCGCCATGATTGTCGCTCGCAGCGCGCCGATCGGCGCCGTGTCGGTCACGCCGCACCAATTGCTGGACATCCTCGAAGTACCGGAAGGAGTCACGGGCAACGATGGGAGATCGCTCCCCTCCGGCAGGTACATCGTCCGCACGGAGAATCTCACCTACTTCAAACAGGTGCCGCTGCCTGAGGACTTCGTCGACCCCTGCGAAGGCAGTGCCCCGAACCTCACCTGGTAAACGCCCGTTGCCCTCCGTGCTAAAGTTGCCGAATGGCAGCCGATGCAGCGCGTCGCCCAGCAACCTACGAGGACGTGCTCCGCGCGCCCGAGCACGTGGTTGCCGAGGTGCTCAGCGGCGAGCTCGTGACGAGCCCGCGCCCAGCGGGTCCGCACGCGGAAGCGGCGTCCGTGCTGGGCATGGATCTGGGGGGTGCCTTCCATCGAGGCCGGGGTGGTCCGGGCGGCTGGATCATCCTCGACGAACCGGAGCTCCACCTCGCACGCGACATCCTGGTGCCGGACCTAGCCGGCTGGTTACGCTCGCGGCTTTCTGCAGTGCCGGCAGCGCCATTCATCGAGCTGCCGCCCGACTGGGCCTGTGAGGTCGTTTCACCCGGCAGTGAGCGGATCGATCGCGAGCGCAAGTTGCCTATCTACGCTCGCGAAGGCGTGTCGCATGTCTGGTTGGTTGACCCGCTGGAGCGCATGAGCGAAGTCTATCGGCTCGATGGCGATGGCTACCGTCTCGTCGTCACTCGTGGTGGTACGGATCGCGTGCGCCTCGAGCCTTTCGCCGAGCTGGAGCTCGAGCTCGAGGCGCTGTGGCCAACGCCGCCCGAGCAGCCGAAGTAGGGCTCTCCTCGCTGCTGCCGCTAGCCGCGCGCGCGTCACCCGAGCTGCCGCTTGAGGGAGCGGCGGATCTGCTCGCGAACTGCCTGCTCTAGCTCAGGCGAGAGCACGGGTACGGGCACGGAGCTGCACGCGGAAAGGACGCTGCGCAGTGAATGGCAGCGCGTGGCGCATTGCGGGCAGCCGTCGACGTGGGCTTGCATCACTTGACACGCTTCACTCGTGACGTCGTCTTCTTGGTAGCGGGAAAGTAGGTCGACGACGTCAGGGCAGGCGGCTCCGGGTGAGCTCTGCTCGAGCCATGGCGTCAGCTCATCTCGAAGCGCTTTCCGCGCGCGGTGGAGCCGACTCTTCACGGCGTCCACGCTGAGACCCAATGCCGAAGCCACCTCGGGAGCGCTGAGCCCTTCCACGTCGCGCAGCAGCAGCACCTCGCGTTGCGTGGGCTCGAGCGCCTCGATGGCAACATCGAGCGCCTGTTCGAGCTGGCCCCGGGCAACAGCTTCGTCCGGCGCTTGACCCAGCGGCGCCGCCAGCAGGTCCGCCGAGCGGTGCAGTGGCTCGGAGGCATGTGCTGCTGCGCCGCGCGTCCGCTGCTTGATGCAATGGCTCCGCGCGATGGAAAATAGCCAGCTCGCGAACTGACTGTCACCGCGGAATTCACCGATGTGACCAACGGCGCTGAGTAGCGTTTGTTGCATCACGTCTTCCGCGTCCGCGCCGTTGCCGCAGAGCTTGTGACTGAAGCGTAAGATTCGCGGCGCGTAGGTCTCTGCCAACAGCGTGAGCGCCGCTTCATCACCAGCACGAGCCTTCTCGATGAGCTGCGCCTCGTTCGTCACGGCATCCCGCGGCTCAGGGTAGCGCAGATCACTGGCTCAAGCCGCCGGCGCGCGAGCTTCCGCGGCGAAAGTGAGCTCGACCTCCGGTGGGTGGAGCAACGTACCGTAGGCCGGACAGTTGCGGACTACGCGCTCGAGCTGCGGCAAGTACCGCTCAGGTACCTCGCGCGGCACGGTCAGGCGAATGGAGAGCTTGCCAAACCGCGGCTGTGGCTCGCGCACCTTCTCCGCTTCCACTTCAACCCGCAAGTCGTCGACTCGGATCTTGCGCGCCAGCAGGAACGCTGCCGCAAAGTAGTGAGCGCACGCGCCCACGGTCGCCGCCATCACGTCCAACGGTGACGGACCGCGGTCGGTGCCGCCGGGAACGGAGGTAGGTTGGTCAAAAACGAGCTGGTGCGCTCCCAGCGTAACCCGGCTGGCGACACCGCCGGCCGACTCGACGAGGAGCCTCACGGTCGCCTCCCTTCCGGCCTGCACAGCCAGGTGGCAAGCCAGGTCGAACGCCTCGCTGCTGGGGCGGCGCCTTGCTTCGCGCTTTCGCGGCAGTGGCAGCGGGCCTCAGGCGCCACGTCGGCGAGGACAGCTTCGACGTGGCGACCGCAACCCGCGTAGGAGGGCTTCCCACAACTGCTACATGTCGTGCGCTGGCACATGATCTTGCTCCTTCTCCCGTAAGAGCCGGCTCACGCCGAAAGGGTTCGCAGATACTTGTGGGGGCACTGGTGGCGCAAAGTTTGCGCGATGACAGGCTCGTAGGTGCCTCTGGCGCGCGTCGCTTATGCTCGCGCCAGTGACGCTCGAACGACGGGACACGCGGTGGACCTGACCCAGAAGCTGAGCTGCGCCATCGAGGCCAACGTGCATTGGTACGATGCGTTGTGCGAGGCGCACGCCGTGCCGGGGGAGCGGCACGCGGCGTACTGGATCAACCGGCACGTCATGCCCCCGTACATGTCGAACCTCATCACGCTGACGGACGGCGCCGATGCCGATGCGCAGGTGGCGGCCATTCGAGCGCTACGCGCAGGCGAGGTGGGTTGCGGTGTCAAAGACTCGTTTCAGTGCTTGAGGCTCGACGAGCTGGGCATGAAGGTTTTGTTCCAGGCCAAGTGGGTGTTTCGGCCAGCGGACGTCCCCCTCGCCGACACAGACGCAGGCGTCGCCTGGCGGGTCGTGCAAACCGCAGAGGAGCTGCGGGAGTGGGAGCGAACGTGGCGAGGGGTGCCGGATAACGTCGATGA
>JAEYOT010000331.1 GCA_023411445.1 Pseudomonadota bacterium | reverse complement strand
TGCGGCGCTCCCGCGGCCGGGACGTCCAGGGTGCCTGCGGGCAGCTCGTGCAGAGCGTGAACGAGTAACCGCCGTTGCTGTCCAAGCTCCTCCTCGCTTCGCTGCTTTGCCTCCTGCTCGGCAAGCTGGGCTTTGGTCGTTGGCTCAAGCGGCTCATGCCGCGTGTGGACCGCGCGGTGAACCTGACCATCGTCGGCTTGGTCGTTATCTATGTGGGCCACCTGACGTGGTGGCTGATCCAACGCCGCCACTGAGCTCACTCTCCCCAGGGCTGAGGTGAGGTTTCCGGCCGGCAGTCCAATGAGGACGAAATGTCACATCTCTGCCGGGCCAGGGCAGTTTTTCCCAGTGATGGTGCAATGTTCCACAACCCGCTTGCCGCCCGGCCGGCGACGTTGTCTTACACGTGCTTCAAATGACGCTGGCGCACGTTCCCAACGCTCAAGCTTCCGAGGAGGACCTCGGACCCGACTCTGGCAACCTGCGTGTGAGCCTGCAGACCTCGTACGAAAGCGGCATCCCGCCCGCCCGGGAGCGGCTAGTCCGTGCCGCTGACGGCGACGCCGCTCTGGAGCAGCTGGAGCAGGTGCTGGTCGAGAGCACGCGGGCTGAAGCCAATCTGGGGCTTCTGCTACGCGGGCTGCGTCATCTGACGAGCGGAGCTAGCGCCGCCCAAGAAGCTAACGCCGTGCTGATGCAGGAGCTGGAGGGACTGCGTTCCCGTATCTCCAAGGTGTACGAGAGCGAGGCCCTGCTGAAGCAGCGCGTCGCCACCCTGGAGAACGCGCTGGACGCGGCCGCGCGGGAGCGCGAGGCGTGGCTGGCGCAGGAAGACGCGTTTCTGGTCGGCTTGCTCGACGAGCACGAACAGAAGGTGTTCGACCTCGAGCGCCGGCACGAGCAACGCCTGGCAGACCTGGACCTGGAGCTAGAAGAGATGCGCCTGCAGCGCGACAGCGCTCGCACCGAGGTGACGCGCCTGAGCTACGAGCGCGACGCCGCCGTCGCGCTTTTGAACGAGCCGCTCCTGCCGCCCGAGCGCTCGTCGAGCGTGCTCCCGCCTTCCTCCGGCAGCTCGCCCTCGTTACCGAAGCCGGTGCTGAAGTCGAAGCCGGACCTCTCCTCGCGGCCCTTGGTCGGCTACTCCCTGGCCGCCGGTGACGACCCCATGGACAGCCTGGACGGCTTAGACACCATTCGGCCGCCACAAAAATAGGCCGCTGCGGCGCGCGGATTGGCCTCGGGCCGAGACTGTTGCCAAGATGCGCCATGGATTTCCCGGACGACCGCACCCTGCGCGAGCTGGTTCAGCGCTACGCGTCGATCGTAGAGCGCTTCGGTCCCGACATTGGGAAGCGGCCGATGGTCTTGCCGAACGGCCGCTTCTTCCCGGATCCATTCACCGGCGATCTGCCGAGCGTGACGCGCCTGCTGCGCCGCATGCAAAAGCACGCCGGCATGACGGACATCCCGATCGAGATCGGCGTGATCGATCCGGAAGCGCTCGCGGCGCAGGCCTGCGGTAGCGGAGGCTGCGGTAGCTGCGCGGCACCCGGCGTCTCGCCCGAGCTCGCCGCGGCGCGCTTGGTGGATCTCGGCGACGGCTGGCGCATCAACATCGATCCCGCCGAGGTGCGTAACCCGGTGGTGCTCACGGCCGCGCTGGCGCGCGCGCTCGGTCACGTCTTCCTGCTGGAAGAGAGCAGCGCCAGCCGTCCGATCGAGGAGCCGCTCGAAGTGAGCGTCGAGCTGACGGCGGTGGCGCTGGGGCTCGGCACGTTGCTGCTCGCCGGCTCGTATTTGTACCAGAAGAGCTGTGGTGGTCCGAGCGTGGCATGTTTGACGGCGCTCGGCGTGAGCGAGCTCTCGGTGGTGTTTGCGCTGTTCGCCAAGTCGAACGGCTACGGCTTGCGCGCCGCGCGCGCCGAGCTCGACGCCACGCAGCAAGCACAGCTCGCGGAGGCTGAGACCTGGGTGCTGTCCAATCCAGAGCTGTCGCGACTGCTCGGCAGCGATCCGTTGCGCTTGGCGCTCGGTGACTTCGAGCTGTCGGCGTCGAAGTCTTGGATGGCCCGTGTGCTCGGCGGTCTGTTGCCTTCGCCCCGCGTCAGCAGCGCTTCTTGAGGCGGATGCGCGCTGAAGAGCAGAAGAGCCGCCTCGGGCGCCAGCTGTTCCGCGAGATGCGCGACATCTGCCAGAGCCATGAGCTCCTGGCCGCGGGCGATCACGTGCTGGTCGCGCTCAGCGGCGGCAAGGATAGCTACACGCTGCTGGCGATCCTGAGCCAGCTGCTCCGCGCGCACTACCCGGACGTGCGCCTGACCGCCGTGCACCTGGATCAACGACAGCCCGGCTACGACGGCGCGCCTCTGCGCGAGTACCTGGCGCGAAGCGGCGTCGCCTACGAGATCCTGTCCGAGGACACTTACTCGGTGGTGCTCGATCAGCTCGGGCACGGTCAGACTTACTGCTCACTGTGCTCCCGCTTGCGCCGCGGCATCTTGTACTCGGCGGCTGAGCGGCTCGGCTGCAACAAGCTGGCGCTGGGTCACCACCGCGACGACGGGTTGGAGACCTTTTTGATGAACCTGTTCTACTCCGGTAAGCTCCAGGCGATGCCGGCGCGCTACACGACGGACGACGGCAAGCTGCAGGTGATTCGCCCGCTGATCGGCAGCTCGGAGGCGACCATCCGCGAGTACGCGGCGCTGTGCGAGTTCCCGATCCTGCCGTGCAATCTGTGCGGCTCGCAGGCTGGCCTCAAGCGGGAGCGCATGACGGCGCTGCTGGATGAGCTGGAGCGGGAGTCGCCACACCTCCGCTCGGTGATGGCGCGCGCGCTCGCCAACGTCCGCCCCACGCACCTGTTGGACCGGGAGCTGCAGGCGGCGTGGGCGGCGCGCCCACCGGAGCTGCGGCCAAAGCCCATCCTGCCGCGTGCGACACACGCGCACCACCGCGCCTTACCCGTGTTCGCCTCGCACGGCGCTGAAGAGAGTGCGATCGAAGACGAGCTGGGTTAACCGTAGGGGGTATGGGAGCGAACGGGCAACGTTGCTTCGATGAAGCCAACCGGCTCGGAGGCTTGGTCGCCAAGCTGCGCCTGGCTTCGCTCACGCAGGTGACCTCCACGGAAGCAGCCACCCGTCAGGACACGCCCGAGCTCACCGCCCGGCTCGAGGCCGCCTTGGTCACGGTGCGGGCGGAGTTCTCCTCCAGCAAGTCAGGGCCGCGGCCGGGCAAGAGCCCGGAGCATAGCGCCCGGGCGGGCGTCGCCAAGGACAACGAGCTGCTACGCCGCGCGCTCGCGACGGTGGCCGAGCTGCTCTCGCAGCGTGGCTGGTTCGCGGGAAACGTGAGTGCCACCGCACGCCGCGTGACGGAGGCTGCAGCGATGCTGCTGCTGGTCGAGCGCGCCAGCGTCTGGTTCTTGGACGAAACGAAGACGAGGGTCGTGTGCGCGGATTTGTTCGAGCGCGGCAAAGCACAGCACACCAGCGGCATGGAGCTCTTGGCACGCGACTACGAGCCCTACTTCGAGGCTCTCAGCAGAGAGCGCACGATCGCGGCCGAGGACGCGATCGCGGACGCGCGCACGCGCTGCTTCTCGGCGGGGTACTTGAAGCCGCTCGGCATCGGCGCGCTGCTGGACGTGCCGATTTGGGCCCAAGGCCGCATGATCGGCGTGGTGTGTTGTGAGCACGTGGGCGGCAGGCGCGCGTGGACGAGCGACGAAGAGACGATCGCTTACGTGCTCTCCAGCCTGATCGCGTTCACGCTCGAGCAGATCGCCTGAGCTCGACGGAGCGGCTCGAGCTCGTGCAGGGCCGGCCGCGCGGCCTCGACTCCAAGCCCGCTCCGCCCTCAAGACCTGCCGACGCTGGCCGTTCGGAGGCTCAGGAGCTCTGCCTGTCCGGTTCGTCCAGCGCCGCCCAACGTCCTTGGCCCGAGAATGAGGCCATGGGCGCTGCTCGGGGAGCAGCAGCTGAGGCCGATCTGGCCGTCACCGCCGTCGTGACCCCTCGAGCGGTGGGGTCGCCGCGTTACGTGGAAGGCAGCGTCGTCGCGCAGAAATACCGGCTGGTGCGGGTGCTGGGCGAGGGCGGCATGGGCGCGGTGTGGGTGGCACAGAACCTCACCTTGGGCGTACAGGTCGCACTCAAGCTGATCCGCTCCGAGGTCGAAGGAAGAGTGGACGGCTTGTCCGAGCGGCTGCTGACCGAGGCGCGCGCGGCCGCTTCGATTGGTCACCCGGCGATCATTCAGGTCTTCGACTTCGGCCTGACCGAGCACAGCGAGCCGTTCATCGCCATGGAGCTACTGCACGGCGAGAGCCTGGCCAGTGTGCTCAAGCGCCGCGGGAAGATCGCCGCAGGGCGCGCGGTACGTACGCTGTTGCCGGTGATCGAGGCGCTCGTCGTGGCGCACCAGCGCGGCATCGTGCACCGCGATCTCAAGCCGGATAACATCTTCTTGGCGCAGCAGGCCAACCGGGTTCAGCCCAAGGTGCTGGACTTCGGCATCGCCAAGCTGAGCCAGGGCTTCTCCGCAAACCTGACTTGCGAAGGGACGGTGCTCGGTAGCCCCGCGTACATGTCGCCCGAGCAGGCGCGCGGCGAGAGCGACGTTGACGCTCGTACGGACGTGTGGGCGCTGTGCGTCGTGCTCTACGAGATGGTGACCGGCGTTCACCCGTTCTTGGGAGCCAACTGGCACGGCCTGATGTGGGCGATCATGGAAGGGAAACCCAAGCCGCTCACCGAGCATCAGGTGCAAGAGCCGGCGCTGTGGGCGATCCTGGCGCGCGGCCTAGCCAAGGAGCGCGAGCAGCGCTGGGACTCGATGTTCGAGCTCGGGCGAGCGCTAGCGCTATGGCTGATCGATCAGGGGGTGACGCGAGATATCTGCAACTCGTCGCTCAAGGCGACTTGGCTCGAGCGCTCGCCTCACTCCTCACCGGTGATGAGCTCGTTCTTTCCGTCGGACGCGCCGCGCAGCAGTGACGCGGAGCCGAGCGCCGCGCCGGCGCCGGGGCTGGCCTCGCCCACGCCGGCCGAGCCGAAGGAGGTCACGGACGGCGTGGTGCTGGCGTCGAAGAGTCGCATTCGGCGCTCCCTAGGCGCGCGCAGCGGCTCGCTCGCCCCGTCCTCCGCTGCCCGAACCTGGCTGGTCGTCGGAGTCGTGGGCGCCCTGCTCTCCTTTTCCGGGGCGGTGGCGTACAGCCTCTCGG
>JAEYOT010000530.1 GCA_023411445.1 Pseudomonadota bacterium | reverse complement strand
GACGACGGGACCCGCGCCGCTACGCCCCGCATCGTGGCGGCGCACTACCCCGGTACGCGCCACCCCGTGATCCTGAGCGACGGCGGTGACGCGCCGCAGGCTTTCTTGACGGCCTACGCCGTGCTGCACGGCACGCCGGCTGCGCCTTGCGTGGCCAGCTTCGACGCCGAGCCGATCGCGGCGGAGGGCGCCACGGCGTCGCCCCTGCGCCTGATCTTGCCGTACGACGATCTGAGCAATGCGTACGCCTTCCGCGCCGCCGTGCAGGGCACGCAGGTGGCGTTCGAGTACCACCCGCTGAGCTGCAAGCTGGATCCGAGCGCGGAGGTACCTCAGGAGCTGTACCGCGCGCCAGGCGCGCTGGTACCGCGCGCCAGGTAAGGCAGCGCGCGGCCGCTCAGCGCGCGCCGCGCGATCAAGCCCAGGATCAAGAGCGCGTGCCAAGGGCGCACGCCGCTGTCTTCGTCGCGGTAGATCGGCCGCACCTCGACCTCGCTCACGCGCAGGCCGTGCTGCGCCAAGAGCAGGAGCAGGTCGTTGGGGTAGCCGAAGCGCGGCCACAGCGCCTCGAGCGGCAACGCTTCGGCGGCGTGCCGGCTGATGGCGGTGTAGCCGCATTGACAATCGTCCACGTCGAGCCCGCTGGCGATGCGGGTGGCGGCGCCCAGCACCTTGCCGGCCAGGCGACGCGGCCAGGGCATATCTCGGCGCTGCGGCGACAGGAAGCGGTTGCCCTTCACGTAGTCGGCGCGCCCGGCCACGACCGGCGCCACCACGCGCTCCAGATCCGCGGGATCCATCTGCGCGTCGCCCGCCATCACGGCGATCACGTCGGCGTGCTCGCGCGCGGCGGCGCGGTAGCCGGTGACGATGGCAGCGCCGACGCCTTGGTTCACGTCGTGGCGCAGGACGCGCAGGCGAGCATCCGCCACGGCGCGGGCCGCGCTGGCGGTAGCGTCGGGGCTGGCGTCGTCCACCACGTACACGGCGTCGACGAAGCTCGGCAGCGTCGTGAGGGTGCGACCGATGAGCCGGGCCTCCCGGAATGCGGGGATGACGACGGCGATGCGTTTGGCCTCGAGCACCGGCGTTCGGGTATCATCGATCCGTGAACGACGGAAGCCGCGCCTTGCTCCGGGGCATCCCCAAGCGCAAAGCTTTGCTGCTGGCGCTGCTCGGCGTGGGGCTCTTGATCGCCGCCCGCGTGGTCTACGCCTACGCGGCGTTTCCGAGCGATCGCACGCCGGAGGGGGCGTACCTGCGGGTCGCCATCGCGGTCAATCGCGGGGAGCCGAAGGATTTCTTCGCCTACACGGAGACGCGCGCCCAGCACGCCGCCTACACGATCCGGGATTTTCGCAGGAAGGCCCGGGCGCGCGTGCTGGCGGCCTATCCCGAGCCAGAGCGGACTCGCCTGGCCGACGAGTACCGCGCGGAAGCGGAGGCGCCGGACGGCGCGGACATCTTCGCGCTGTACGCCAAGCGCCACGGCTGGATGGCGCGGCTGCGCCGCGATCTCTCCGGCATCAAGAAGGTGGAGGTGTCTGCCGATCGCGCGACGGTGGAGACGGTGCACGGCACGCGCTACCCCTTTCGGCGTCGTGAGAACGGCATTTGGGGGCTCACCCTGTTCACGCCGCTGCTGGACGCCGAGGCAGAGCGCGCCGCGCGGGACTACTCCGTGATCGATAAGGCCGCCGCGGACTACGAGCGGGCTCCGCCGCCCGCGAGCTCACGCTGACTGGGGCTTGCGCTGCTTCACGTCCGCGTAGGCCTGGCCAGCCGGCTTACCTTGCTCGACCGGTAGGCCCAGCTTGCTATAGCCCGGCAGCGGCTTGCCGAACGCGTCGCGCGAGCCGTCCCAGCCGGCGGTCATGTCAGCTAGCGTTTGAAAGCCGGCCTGCGCCAAGGCGTCCGACGCCTTCTTCGAGCGGCCGCCAGCCTTGCAGCCGATGACCAGCTTCTCGTCGGCGGAGAAGGCCTGCTGCATCACGGTCAAGAACTCGGGGTTCGGCGTCATGCCGCCGGGACCCTGGTGGAGAAGGGGGACGTTCAAGGCGCCTGGCACGTGCCCGGCCTCGAACTCCGGCTCGCTGCGGACATCGACGTACACGTAGCCTTCCTTCAGCAGGGCTACGGCTTCCTCGGGGGTAACGCTCTTGATTGCCACGGGCAAGCCGTAACACCAGCGCGCGCCTGCTGCAAAGTGGTGCTAGACGAGGTGTGGTAGGATGAAATCCGTTCCCCGGCAGCTCCTAGCTTTCCCCAGCGCGTGACCCAAAGTCCCGACCCACTCGTTCGACTGATCCCCCTCGGCGGGCTGGGCGAAATCGGGATGAACTGCCTGCTGATCGAGGATCGCGGCCGCTCGATCATGATCGACTGCGGCGCCGCGTTCCCCGAGGAGGATCTGGGCGTGGACGTCATCCACCCGGACTTCTCGTACGCGCTCGAGCACGCCTCGCGCCTCGAAGGCGTGTTCTTGACGCACGGTCATGAAGATCACCTCGGCGCCTTGCCGTACCTGCTGCGCGAGCTGAGCCTGCCGGTGTGGGGGCCTCCGCACGCGTTGGGCATGGCGCGTCGTCGCTTGCTCGAGCAAGGCTTCGAGCAAGGCGAGCTGGACCTGCGCAGCGCCGTCGCCGGGGAGCGCTACACGCTGGGCCCGTTCGAGATCGAGCCAGTGCGGGTGGCGCACTCGATCGTGGAGGCCAGCGCGCTCGCCATCCGCACCTCCGCCGGCCTGGTGCTGCACAGCGGTGACTTCAACTTCGATCCGGATCCGCCCGACGGTGAGCCGACGGACGAAGCGCGCCTGCGCGAGCTGGGAGACGAGGGCGTGGGCTTGCTGCTCAGCGACAGCACCAACATCGACGTACCGGAGCGCGCCGGCTCGGAGCGCAGCGTGGGCCAGGTGCTGGAGCGGCTGATCGAGGCGGCGCCCGCGCGCGTGGTGATCGCGCTATTTGCCAGTAACATCCAGCGCTTGATCCTGCTGGGCGAGAGCGCGCGGCGCACGGGGCGCAAGCTGTGCCTGTTCGGCCGCAGCCTGGAGGCGCAAGCCGCCGTCGCCCGAGAGATCGGGCGTCTGCGCTGGCTGAGTGACCTGCTCGTCTCCGCCGACGAGGCGCGCGAGATGAAGCGTGAGCGGGTGCTGATTCTGGCGGGCGGCACGCAAGCGGAGAAGCACTCCGCCATGCGCCGCCTCGCGGACGGCGTGCACCCGCTGCTCAGCTTGGAGCCGGGCGACACGGTCGTGCTCTCCAGCCGCGTAATACCGGGCAACGATCGCCCCGTGATCGCGATGGTCAACTCGCTCTTGCGCCGAGGCATCACGGTGCACACACGCATCACGGAGCCGGGCGTGCACACCAGCGGGCACGCGGGCCGCTCGGAGCAGCGGCGCATGCTGGAGCTGACGCGGCCGCGCTGCTTCATGCCGGTGCACGGCACGCTCCACCACCTCGCGCGGCACGCGGAGCTAGGCCGTTCGCTGGGTGTGAGCTCCACGGTCGTGGTCGAGAACGGCAGCGTCGTCGGCTTCGACGGCGACACTGCGACCAAAGTCGCTCAGGTGCCGCATGGGCGCGTGCCCATCGCGCTCGGCGGTGAGCGCTTGACTCCGGACAACTTGCAGCGGCGCCAAGAGCTCGCCCGCGGCGGCATCGTGGTGGTAGCGCTGGCGCTCGACGGGCGGAGCCTGCTGTCGCCGCCTCTCGTCACGACGCGCGGCGTGCCCGCGGTCGATGGCGACGACGCCGCCCTGCGCGCGCTGGCGCTGGAAGA
>JAEYOT010000437.1 GCA_023411445.1 Pseudomonadota bacterium | reverse complement strand
CGGCCGCGCTCGCCACCGCTGGCGCCTCGTCAGTCGCGGCCGCGCTCCCTGCAGGCGCGGCGACTTCAGGCGCGCCGCGCTCGGCGGCGTCGCGCGCTACGGGGGGAACAGCGCTCGATGGCGCCGCGGCGGGCATAGTGGTCGTCACGCTCGCAACGGGCGCGAGCATCGACGACCCGACGGCGCTCGGCGTCGGCTCGGCGCGCAGCAGCAGCCAGGCGCCTGCCACGGTGACCGCACCTGCGGCCAGCCCCAGCCAAGCCTTTCCGGCGGCGGGTACGGCGGCGGGTACGGCGGCGGGCGTGAGCGGAACACCCTGTAGCGCAAGGCGCGACGCCAGCGAGCCGAGCTCGTTGGCGTCCGGCACGTGCTCGCGGAGGGCACCGACGAGCGCGTCAGGCGCTCGCTCCTGCTCCAGCAAGCGCGTGAGCTCCGCTTCGAGCTCAACCTGCTTCACGCACGCCTCCTTTCGCATCGCCAGCGCCAAGCTGCTGCCGCAAGGCCTCCCGCGCGGTCTTGATCCGGGAGTACACGGTTTGCAGTGGCGCCTGCAGCGCCTCCGACACCTCCGCCAGCGTGAGCCCCTCCACCTCGTAGAGCACGAAGGCTGCGCGCTTTTCTTCGCTCAGCTGCTCCAGCGCGGAGAGCGCTCGCTCCAGCTGACGGCGCTGCTCTAGCTGCTCCGGCTGCGGCGGCGCCGAGCTCGCCTCCGGTAGCGTACCGGGCAAGACCTCCCGGCGGACGCGGGCGCTGCGCCGAAAGTCCGACGCCACGCGCACGCAGATGCCGTACATCCACCCCCGCAAGGAGCGGCCGTCGAACTCGGGCAGGCGGCGGTGAACGGTGAGCATGACTTCCTGGCACAGGTCCTGCGCTTCGTGCCGCGGCACCCCCAAATTCATCAAGGTTCGCCACAGGAAAGGGGTGTGGTCGCGGAAGATTTGCGAAAATTCTGGGAGGCCCGAGCGGGGGTCGGCGCGCCGCGAGGCCTCGGTTTCATCCACCTCGCGATATGGCGGAGCACCGGGGTTTTTCTGATCCATGGGCGCAGAAAGTCAGTCCACGATGCAACCCGCGCCTAAGCTGGCCGTCAACCCGACCTGATTCATCGTAAAGATGTCGAGCCTTTGCCCGCTCGCGTCGCGGTAGCTGTAGCGGTCGGGCGATACGGGGACGAACGCGCTCAGGCCGCCGCCGAACAGTAGCCTGCCCGTGCGAAAGGCCGCCCTCGCGCTGAGCGTCGGCATGAGCAGCCACTCGCGGGCGCTCTGCGCGTCGAGCAAGCCATGGCTCTCCACCTCGAGCCGGCCGACGCCCAAGCCGCCGCACGCGCTCCACCAAGCTTGCCCGCTCGTTCCTTGCAGCGGGCAGAGGTTCGCGCTGGCGAGCAGCAGCGAGCTGCTCAAGGAGCCTGCGCCAAGGGAAAGCCGTTGCGGCACGAGCAGCTGCGCGTCCAGCGAAATCCCCCAAAATCGCGCGGGCTTGAGCGAGCCGATCAGGCCGAAGCCGAAGCCCGTATTCGGCGTCAGTCCCTGCGCCACCGTCCCAAAGCCCAGCAGCGCGGCGTGGCCGGGCGTCTCCAGAGCGCGCTCGAGCGAAGGCGCGGTTTGGATCTCGCTCGGGCCGAGCTCGGCCGCGGGCGGCGGCTCGGGCTCGGGCTCCGGTTCCGGGTCAGGCTCGGGCTGCTCGGCTTCGGACTGCTCGGCTTCGGCCGCCGCCGGGCTGTCGACCATCAGCGCCACCACGAGCGTGAGCGGCTCATCCAATGAGGAGCAGTCGCTCCCGCCCGTGACCGCGCGCTCGCCCCACAGCTTGCCCGAGCGATCCCGTTGGCTCACGCGCGCCACCACGCGCGGCGCGCCGCCTTCCTCCACGCGCTCCAGGCTCACCCGCACGATCACATCACCGTCAGCAGCGAAGACCGGGCGCCCCAGGTAAGTCTCTACGCCCTCGCTAACCAGCTGGGCTCGCTCGCAAGAAGCGGCCAAAGCTCCGCGATCCCATTCCAGCACCGCGTGCACGGGCGCGTCCACGCGCTACCTCCTACCACGCGCTCCGCTCGAAAGGCGACCTTCCTCGGCGCCGCCTCTGCGCCCTCCCGCCACCGTGCGGGTTTCTCCGCACTTGCGCTATCACGCCTGCTGGTATGAGCGGCATGCCGAGCGCACCTTTGCGTGTCGAGGCTCTTGCGCTATCCGCGCGCGCGGAGCAGGCGCGGTGCGGCTTCCACGCGCTTCAAGAGTCGCCGCCCAGCGCGCCGCCGCCCTCGCGAGCGATCGCTGCCGTCCAACGCGATGCCCAGCGCGCGCACACGGTCGGTGGCGCGTCAAACTCGGAAGCACCGCAATCGACTCGGCGCGTGTCGCCATCGCGCTCGCTGCGTCGCAAGGGCGAGGAGCTCCGAGTCGTGCGACGCGCGCGCATCACCCGGAGGGGTGGGGGAGGCCGGATTTCTGGTTGGGCCACCCAGCTGGGCAGCCTGCCCTGCGCGCAGCGTAAAACCCTGAAGAACGTCGTGAACGACTGCGCGCAAGGTTCGGGGTGGTTCTCGCCTGCTTGCAGCTTTACAGCGTGAAGCGTGGCGCGCATGAACGCGAAGGATCGATTGACGAGCGCGCATGAACCGCGGCAATGTTGGCGGCAGTGCGCGTGTTGTGGATCGCTTGGATTATCGCTTGTTTGGCGGGTTGTGGCAGCCCGGCGTCGCCCGCTGCGCCGCGCCCTGCGGCTGTCGCCGACGACGACAGCGAGCTGCGGGCCGAGCGTGAGCAGCGGGAGCTCGAGCGCCGCCGAGCCGAGCTGCAAGAGCAGGTCTTGCGTGAGCTACGCCAGCTGCGGCAGCAGCGCCAAGCGGCCAGCACCGGCGCGGCGGCAGACGGGGGCGCGGCGGAGGAGTGCGAGCTCTTGCTGTTTGGGGGTGTTCGTCACGACGTGTTCCTCGGCTGCTTGAGCGAGGAGGCTCGGTCGGACTCTATCTTCAACCTGCTCGGTGAGCACGGCTCGGACCTGTCGCCGGCCAGCATCCGCAACAAGTTCGCGCCCTACGGCTCGAACTACCACGACACTTCCGCCTGTAACCCTGCCGCTACCCATCCGCCGCTGGTGATCGCGGCCGACGGCAAGTCACTGGGCTTGCTCACGCTCAATCCGGAGCTGAAGCGACGCATCGACGCGGCGCCCGTGACCGACTGGCTGGCGCGCATGTGCGGCGTCTGAGCCGCTACGGCTCGTCGAAGTCGCCGTGGGTGCGGCGCGAGATGGGCTCGAAGCGGAGGTTCTGCCGCTCGTCGTAGAAGCTGGCCGCGTCGTTGTCGGCCCAGCCTGGGATGGCCAGCACCGGGATCGGATCCAGCACATGGCGGACGTGGCGGAAGGAAGCGACGCGCTCGGCGGCCCACGCATCCAGCTCGCAGCGCAGCTCATCGTCGCCCGCGGGCGGCAGCGACGAGCGGTGCAGCAAGATAGCTCTGCCCACCATGCCGGGCAGTGGCGTGAGCAGCGCCTCCAGCAAGCCATGCCCGGTGACGAAAAAGCGCGTGCTGCGGAGCAGCTCGTCCC
>JAEYOT010000401.1 GCA_023411445.1 Pseudomonadota bacterium | reverse complement strand
GGATCCGAGCGCGCGAAGCCACGGCATCGGCTTCCGCTGCGCCAAGACCATTTGAGCGCCTAGACGAGCGCGTGCGGCTGTCGCTAATCTGAGCGAACGCGCCCGCTCTCCCACCCTCTGCACTTCGAGATCGAGTCCCGGCTCAACGCCGGCTCGTTCGAGGAAGCCCAGCGCCTGCTGGCTCAGCTCGGCGTCGGGCGGGAGCACACGCACGCCTCGACCTACTTCGCGACGCGCATCCTGTACCAGCGCGGCAAGCTGGACCTCCCAGGCGTGATCGCCCGCCTGACGGAGCTGTTGCGCAGCTGCCCGGATTTTCCGGAGGCCCGGGCCATGCTGCAGGCCGCCGAGCGCGGAACGCTGCAACCCGACGCGCGCGCGTTCAACGCTGCGACCGTGCCGCCCGAGCCTCCCACCGGCGCGGATGAGGCGGACGACGAGGAAGGCGATCGCCCGACCGAGCCTGGCTACGTCTCCCCCTCCAGCGCGCCCCCGCTCGAAGCGCGACTGCAAACGCCGCGCGCGCCCGGCATCCCACGCGCGCCGCTAGTGCCTCGCTTCACCCCGCGCGAGAACTTGGCGCCCAGCTACGCGCCGCCGTCCTCCGTTCCCGTGGTGCCTTCGCTGGACCTAGAGCCGCTCGGCGTAGCGAGCGCGGACGGCTCGAACGACACCGTGTCCGCGCCCCCACCTAGCAGCAGCCAGCACAGCGCGCCGCCGCTTGCGATCGACGTCGACCTCGACCCGATGGAGGGCGTCCACATCTCCGTGCCCGCGCTGGGCGAGCGCAACACGGCGCCTTCGCCCGGCGCGCCCGGTCCGGAAGCGTCCGAGCCGCCGACGGTCTTCGCCATCGCCACCTGGCTCGCCGAGCGCGACTTCGAGCGAGCGCGCGGCGCGGTGGAGCAGCTGGGCGCCGAGCGCAGCCCCGAGCTGTCGCTGCTCGAGACGCGCGCTTTGATCGGGCTGGGCCGCAAGGCCGCGGCGCGCCGCTCGCTGGATCGGCTGTGTCGCGCTCCGCTGCTCGAGCCTGATCTGCGCGCCTCCGTGGCGCGCCTGCTCTTGGAGGTGGGCGACGTCAACCGAGCCGAAGCGCAGGCGCGCCGGGCGCACACGGAGGATCCAGACTCCGGCTTGGCACGCCTCACGCTGGCTTGGTCGATCGCGCGCGGCGACGCTTGGCTGCTTTCGCCGCGCTCACTCACCGAGCTGAGCGAGCTGCTCGCTGGAGTCGCGCCCGAAGCGAGCCCGATGCCGGCTCTCGTGCACGCCTTGCGCGCCTTCACGCTGCTGCCCCGCTCGGCGGAAGCCGCGCGCCAAGCGGCGGACGCTGCGCTAAAGCTCGATGGTGACCTGCACGACGCGCTCGCGGCGGCAGCCGTGATCGCGCAGCACCAAGGTAGAGCTGCTGACGTGACGCGCTGGCGACAACGCTTGCTCGAGCTGGACCGACACGCCGCCAACGATCTAGCCGCCGCCTTGGAGAGCCTGAGGCCACCGGAGCGCGAGGAAGCAGCGCCGCGCGCGGCCGTACCGGCTCCTGCGTCCACGTCAGCTCCTGCCTCGCGCCATTCGGCGAGGACCGCAGCAGCGCCCACCGGTCCGTCTCCGTGGCAAGAGTCGGAGCAGCGCTTGGTGCTCGGCGATCATCGCGCCGCCCTATTCGAGTTCGAGCAGGCGCTGGCGCGAAGGCTCGAGACGGTTCCGGCGCGCGCCAGCGCTCAGGAGCTGTCAGCCGCCGCCGATCTGAGCGCGCGACACCTGACGCAAGCGCCTACGTCGCGCCATTTCGCGCCGTTCGACTTCTCGCTCTTCAGCATCCAGCGGCTGAACGCCGCGCTGGGCTTGCTCTATCGGGGGAGCGTCGGCCCTCGCACGGAGCTACGCACGCGCGTGCTGCTCGGCCTCGGCGCCTACGTCGGGGAGTGCCTGCGCCGGGCCTACGCCGGTGAGTGGATCGGCAGCGCCGTCGATCTGCTGCGGCTCCACATCGAGGGCCAGGGTCTGTGCTTTACGCCGTTTCGTGACATGCATGCCCGCCTACAAGCCGGGCAAGAGCTGGAGGTGGTCGACACGCCGCCGGCGCACCCCGGGGCTGAGCCGCTCGGCCAACGCGTCGCGCTGGACATAGCCCCGCCCACCCCCTGGGAGCCCGACGCTTGGCCGAGCCTCGCGCAGGTCGGGCACCTCGGCAGTCACCTGGGGAGCTCGCCGGTCGGCATGTTCTGCGAAGCGGTCGAGCTACCGCTGGATCTCTCCTTCGCGTCCCTGCGCGCCGTCGATCGCTACGTCACGCTGCTCGCGCCCCCGCTCGCCCCGCCGGATCCCGAGGCGGCGTGGGTGAAGCGCGCGGCGGTGTTGGTGGGTGCCTACGTGGGCGAGGTGCTGCGCGCGACGCGCGGCGGCAGCTGGGAGCTAGCGCGCGGTGACCTGCGCCCCGAGGCCTACCGCGTGTCGCTCTCGGGCGGCACGGTGACGCTACCGATCGCTGCCGCATTCGAGCGCCTCTCGGGTCGCCGCCTCGAGCAACCCTCGGACTACGCGCGGCGCATCATCGGCTGAACGCCACGCTCACGAACTCGCTGGCGGCTAGGGCGTGATGTGAACGAGCGTGCCGCCACGCAGGCTCATGGCGCCGTGCCAGGTCTGCGGCACTGGCGGATCCGTGATGTGAAACAGCGCGCGCGCGTCGAGCGGAGACAGGTTCACGCAGCCGTGGCTGTACGGCTGCCCGAAGGAATCGTGCCAGAACGCCGCGTGCAGCGCGTAGCCCCCTTGGAAATACTGCACGTAGGGCACGTCGCGTAGGTCGAACTCGTCACCTTCAGCGTCGCTATCCATGGTGACGCTCACGTGCTTGGTGTGCACCAAGAACTGCCCTCGAACCGTCGAGTGCGTCTCCAGCGGATCACCCAAGCCGTCCTTGCCCGTCGACACCAGCGTCACGTAGGTGGGCCGCTCGCCAGAGTACATCACCAACGACTGCTGCAGGATGGAGACATGAAGCCAGCTGCGATCCCGCACGGCCCAGCCCGGCTTGTTCTTGAAGGGATCGACGCGCGTCACCTTCTCGTTTCTGATGTAGTCGCCTGCCTTCGTCTCCAGGTAGCGAATACCGGAGAGGATGATCTCGCGACCCGAAAGCGGCACGGCTTCGCGGTAGGCCAGCCGCCGCGCGATGCTGAGGCCCGTCTTCTTCGGGTCACCCGTGTAGAGCAGGGCGTTGCGGGAACGGATGAAGGCCACCGGCAGCGTTACCGTGTCGTCCAGCGCAAGGCCGTGGAAGGAGCTGATCTCGACCGGCTTCAAGCGATCGAGCGGCACGATCTGAAAGTCAGTGTTGAGCGCGAAGCGCCGGCCATCCCGCTCATAGACCCCCAAGAGCGCGAAGCCGCTGTCCGGCATGGCGCGTCCGGTGATGAGCGGCGTCCCCTGCCGATGGAAGCCCCAAGGCAGCGGCACCACGCGGCCATCGGCGAGCTGCGGCGGCGTGGGCAGCGTCGGCGTCGCCTTCCAGGCCTCGCTCGTCCGCGCGCGCAGGTGGTACACCATGTCAAGCTCGGTGCGCTCTTGCTCGGCCTTGCTGGGTAAGCGCGTGTAGAAGGGCGGCGTGGGGTAACGCGAGCGGCCGTAAGGGTACGGCAGCGGCGCCATGCGATCCGGCCGCAGCCGCGCGAGCTCCGTGAACACGCTCGGCCCTTCGCTGTCGAGCATGGCCGCTTGGTCGAGGCACACGTAGCCGTCGGGCCGCACGTGGTACCAGCCGCGCCGGCAGCCCTCGCCGCCCACCGGCTGCTGGGAGCGCGAGACGACCGCGCCGACCCGGAGGTACCCGATCTTCTGCGAGTTGAACGACGGCCGCGCGTAGATCAGCGTCTCACGCGCCGTCGACACCAAGGTCGGCTCCACGTACTCGGGGGAAGCGGTGGCGTCTTCCTGCGCCAAGGTCTCGGCCTCGAGCTCGGGCGGCGCCTCCGCTTCGGCTACGACCGGCTGCTCCTCGCTGAGCGCGTCCGCTGTCACCGGCTCCAGCACCGAGGCGTCCACGTCGGGCGGCGTGAGCGTCGCTGGCGGCGCGGGCGCGGCCGCCGTGAGCGCGGAGGCAGGCGGCGGCTGCAGAGCGCCGGAGAAAGTCACGCCGCGGAGCTCGCGCGCCGAGCACGCGCCTCCGACCATGCAGCCGAGCACGATCAGGATG
>JAEYOT010000358.1 GCA_023411445.1 Pseudomonadota bacterium | reverse complement strand
GGGGTCGCGCTCGTGCCTGAGCCGACCGCCCGCCACTACCGGCTCCGCCCCGTGCGTTTGGCTCGCTCGCTGGCCGCCGCCTGCGCCGCGTGGCCCGTCAGCGATCTCTTCCTTGTGACTCACCGCGCGCTCCGCGACGTGCCGCGCGTGAAGGTGGTGTGGGACCTGTTGGTGGAGCGCTGGGGCGAGCGGTAAACAGTCGGCACGCGTCTTGCCCCCTGCTCGGCATGTCGAAGCAGATCCGGCCAGCGCCCGGGCTCGAGGCACTGTTGCCGCTCGTGGGGAAATGGCACACCGAGGGCGCCCAGCTCGAGGGCCCCTTGGGCCCTGCGGCGCCGTTCGTCGCCGTGGAGACCTACGAGTGGCTCGACGGCGGGCATTTCCTCATCCATCGGATGGACGGCAAATTTGGTCGCCAGCGCGCTGCCTGCGTCGAGATCATCGGCAGAGATTCCCGAGGGCTCCACGCGCGCACCTACTACAACGACGGGAACGTGAATGTGTGGCAGCTGCAGGAGCGCGGTGAAGAGCTGGTCATGACTGGCGAGTGGCCAGGCGGGTCTGTCGGCCCGTTCCAAGTGCGCTGCACGCTGTCATTCGAGGACGCGGGCGACACCTTGGTCGCCAAGTGGGAGCAGGCGCGTGACGGCGAGGTGTGGCGCCCGTTCTTGGAGACCCGGGCGACCAAGGCTCTTCCGCTCCCGAACACCAGCATCGGCGCTCAGTGACCGGTGGGGCGCTCTGGGCTGAGGCGTTCCCGCAGCTCATCGAGCAGCCCTTGCTCGACGTGCAGGCGGTTGTGCACGCTGGCCACGCCCGGTACCGCTGCCGCGATGTCGCGCGCGATGTGCTTCATGTGGCGCGTCTCCACCTCACCGCTGAGCGTGACCACGCCGGCCTGCACCGTGACTTCAATCGCCGTCGCGTCGACGTCTTCGCTCAGGGCTAGGCGCGCCGTGACGTCGTCGTGAATTCGGTCGTCGTGGCGAGTCTCGCCCTTTTCGTTCCAATCCGAGCTGTCGAAGTAGCCCCCGCCCGCGTAGCCGCCGGTGATGCCGCCGACTCCGCTACCGCTGTAGCCAGCGCTCCCGCCAAAGCCGCCGTAGCCGGGACCGGCGAAGCCGGCCAGCGCGTCGTCGTGCTGGACGCTCTCCGCCTGCAGCGGGGCGCTGGTTGCGCCGTCCTGTGAGTGCTTGGCGGCGCGCCCGGAAACGTGGTGCTTGCGCTTGCTCATGATCGCCTGCCTCCCGCAGCCTTCCGCAGCTGCTCCTGGTTGCCATCTTTATCTTGCGCGGTGCGGCCATCGCGCTCAGGCGTCTGCCTGGTACGCGAGCTCTTATCGTCGGGTACGCCGCTCTTCTTCACGTGTTCGCGCGTCGCAGGTTGAACGGTGCCTTGCTCCGGGCGCCGCTGCTTGCCTTGTTTGAGTGTCATGCGTGTTACCCAGCAAGCCGCGTGCCCATGCCAAATCGATGTCAGCGGAACGACGCGGAGCGTCGTGAGCAGGCCTGCAGGGCCCCTACCTGGAGACGTCCACTGGGCGACACTCGCCCTGACCCCGAAAGTGACCGACCAGGCGCGAGAGCTCGCCGAGTAGCTCGCTCAAGTCCGCGAGAGACAGCTCGCCAGTGTCGTACTGCTCGGCGTCGAGCGGCGCGGCAGCGAGCTCATCGAGCGTGATCCAGCCGTCACCGTCGCCAGCGTCGTCCGCCGCTGCCAGCGCGTCGAAGCGAAGCGCCGGTGGAGCTGCGCCGGGCGCGCCTGGTATCCGGTCGTAGAAGAGATGATCGGCTTGGATCGTGAGCTCACGCTCGTGCTCCACGCCGTCCAGCACCACGATACCGGCAGAGCTCCCGTCGCCCGCGTCTCGGCAATGGTCGTAGTGAGTGGCGGTGGTGAAGCCAAAGGCGAAGCCTTTGCTCACGTCGGCCCTACTAGCGGAGCCAGAGACGTACAGCGAGTACCCGGCGCTCACCATCATGGCAAGATCGTCCGGATCTCCGGCCACCACCACTGCGTTGGAGGCGGCCGGCTTGATTTGGTAGCTGACGCGGTCCCACGTCTTGGCCGTCACGTCGCGGAAGCTGATCAGCGGCTTCGTCCCCGGCACGACGTTGTCCACGAAGTAAGAAGCGGGGGCCGTTTCGGCGATCTCGCCGCTGGACCGCGCCACCTGCAGCTGGTGGAAGTTGACCAAGAACTTGTCGAACGTCACCGCCCAGCCGTCGACGAAGCCGCCCTCCCCGGCCGGAATACCGTCCTCGACGTGCGCCGCGCCGCGAGTGGTGAAATGGATGGTGCCCGTCTCGTCCCCGACGCAACCGTTGAGGCTCAGGAGCGCGACGAGCGCGACGAGCGCGAGCTTCATGGCCATGGAACGTACCGGTGCGTGCTTCCGCTCGCGCGCTCAGGGCAGCTTGCGACCAGTCGTGGTGGCCGACAGCTTGCCGTGCTTGACGCCCTTGGTGTTGATGATGAGGTCCGACAGCTTTTGCACGTCACGCGCTCGGCCTTTCACGGCGATCACCTCCAGGCAATTGTGATGATCGAGGTGAACGTGGGTCGCCGCCAGGATCGCGTCGTGGTGGTCGTGCTGGATGTTGGTCAAGCGGTCCATCAGCTCACGCTTGTGGTGGTCGTACACGATGGTCACGGTGCCGACGATCTCCGCGTCCCCCGTCCATTCTTCGCGCACCAGCGCCTCGCGCATCAGGTTACGGATGGCCTCGGAGCGGTTCTTGGCGCCCTGGCGCTTGCTCAGCTTCAAGTACCGGTTGAGGAGCTCGGTCTCGATCGAGACCGTGAAGCGCGACAGGCCAGCCATGGCT
>JAEYOT010000288.1 GCA_023411445.1 Pseudomonadota bacterium | reverse complement strand
TGCTCAGCTTGCTCGCCGCGCCGCGCGCTCAGCGCCGGTAGCGGCGTGCCAGCATAGCAGCGCCGAGTAAGAGCGCGGTAGCTAGGGCAGCTCTCGGCGCGGCGCCCTTCGCGGTGAAGCGAGCGCCGCAACCATAGCTGGGCGTGCACACGTCCTGCTTCGCGCCGGGCTCGATGCCCTGCTTGATCAGCGCGACGGCATCGGCATTCATGGGATTGGCCGCGTAAATGGCATAGGCCGCCTTCAGGCCCGCGGTGTCCTTCTTCCCGTAGTTCGTGATCCCATTGGTAGCGAGGAGCGCGTTCGGCAAGGGCTTCTTGTTGTAGGTCGTCGCCGTGCCGGGATTGTCCGTGTGGCACATCAAACAGCTCGGCACGCAGTCCATCTGCGCCGCTTCCTGCAGCGCACCGGGGAACACGTCTTCCGCGCGCGCCTGCGCAGACCAGAGCACCCCGCCCGTCAAAATAGCAACTTTCAACTTTCCCACAGTTGTTCCTCCCACCGCGGCGTCCCTATCCGCTCCAGCAAGCTTGTCATGAGCCAGCAGCGGTCCGCAACGCCTACGAGCAGCAGCAAGAGCGCTAGCGAGCGCCGTAGTGCCTCAGTGGGAGCGCGAGAGGCGGCAGCTCGTGCCAGGCGCCGCACCGCGTCAGGTTCGCCCGGGCTCGGCCTCTTCATCGAGCCCGAGCCTGCTAGGCGCGAGCTAGCCCGCTCGGCGACGACGCCACACGAACAGGCCGACGAACAGCGAGAGCAAGCCAGCGGCGGCAGCCAGCGGATCCAGCCCGCGGCCTGGATGGCTCGGAGCGATGGTGGCAGCGCCGCAGCCGAACTTGGGACCGCCGCAGAGCGAGCCCGCTCCGTTGGGATCTTCACCGGCGCGCAGCTCGGCGATGTCGGGTGCGCCGTCCTTGTCCGAGTCCGTGCCCGCCGTTTCCATCGCGACTAGGGCGGGCGCGATGGTGGAGACGGCCTCACCGCCGGTGGCGCCCGCTGCCTTCAGCGACGTGCCGAACATGGGGTTGATCTTGCCGGGGCCACCGGACGCATCCAGGTGGCACAGCTGGCAGCCGGGCACGCAATCGAGCTGCAGCTTGGCGGCGACCTCCGCCGGATACATGTCCGAGGCGTGCGCCGTGGCGGCGCCGAGGAGGGTGAGCGAAAGGACCGTGGCCGAGAGATTCAAACGCATGACGGGTCCTCAGAGGTAGCAGTGCAGCTGGGCGAGGATTTGGACATCTTCCTGGGTGCGCTTGATGGCGTCCAAGCGAACGTCGAAGTGGGGGAGGAACCACCAAGAGGCGGAGAGCCAGCCGCCCAGCTTGGGCTTACCCGCGCCAGGAGCGCGCGCGGGCGCGTCCGCTGCCTTGGAGTGGCCTTCGTCCAGCGCTTCTCCGGTGACCATGAAGTGCAGGCCGGTGACGGCCTCGTAGTCGACCTGCAAGAAGCCCACGTAGCCCGGCTCGAAGCGCGAGCGGATCAGGGCGTCAGCCTCCAGGAGCACGGTGACGGGGCCGATGCCCGAGCGCAGGATGCCGCCGTGGGCCATGCGCGTCATCGACGCACCGTCCTGCACCAGGCGATCGTTCTTCGCGACGGTGGTGAGCGAGCTCACGCCCAGCACGGTGTGGTTGTTGAGGAAGTACTCGAAGTACCCGCTGTAGCCGCGCTCGCGGTACTGGTCGGGATTGAGCTGGTAGTTGCCGGCGATCCCCATGAGCTCGAAGCGGAACTGCTCCCCCGCGTAGTGGACGGAGACGCCGTGCTGCTGGGCGGACTCGCGATCCGTGCGCGTGGCTTGCCGGGCCCAGATGATGTGCTCGGGTAAGCGGATGCCGAACGGCAGGTTCAAGCGTCCCGCGCGGAGCATGAGCTCGGGCGTGATGTCGTACCCGACGTAGTGCGTGCGCGAGATGAGGTTCCACGCTTCGTCCTGATTGCCGGTGACCTGGGCGGCGCGGGCGTAGGGCGAGCCGGCCGGGACGCGCGCCGCGCCCAGGCTGCCGCCAGCGCGGAACGAGCCGAATTGCACCTGCCCGTACACGTCCATCATCATCGGGAAGGTGCGAAACTTCTTCTCGCTCTGCGGCGTGATGATGTTCAGGTGACGGTAGCTGCCGCCGAGCAGCAGCCAGTCCGGCGTATTCACCAAGCCGAACAGGAACGGCGTGATGTCGTGCGACGACTCCTCCTCAACGGCTTCGCTGGACTCTTCAGCCGGAGCTTCCTCCGAGGAGGACTCGCTCGCTTCGCTCTCCTCACTCTCTTCGAGCGCCACTTCCTCGCTGGCCGTCTCTTCGTCCTTCGTGGCGAGCTTGGCTCGCGCGGCGAGCAGCGCGGGCGCGAACGCGAGCTTGCGCTCGCTGGGCAGCGCGGCGCTGTCCGAGCTGCCGCCCCACTTCATGCTCAACATGTCGCCAGAGATCAGGCGCCCATACGCGGTGAGTAGCTCACCACCGGACGGATCCGTGTGGCATGCGCCGCAGGCCGTGTACTGGTGCGAGAGCATCCAGACGTAAGCGTGCGCGTCGCGCGGGGCCAGGAGCAAGGCCAGCGGGAGGAGCAGCAGGGCGACACGACGTGCGACTCGAACTCGGTGCGCGGCGCCGATGCCGCAGCTTGATCTCTGCATGATGCGGGCTCGATATCTGCCGCGCAGTAGTCCGCGCGTCAACAACTCTGCGCCCGCTAGCGCACAAAAAGAAACCACCCGCTGGAGCTATCGCTCCGGCGGGTGGTGCTCGCTGTACCGCGATGAGCGGCGCAGGTCTCAGTCTGAGTCTCAGTCCTCCTTGAGCGCGATGGTCGCGTCGATCTCCAACGCTTCCTTCACGCAGGGGCCCACCTTCGGCACGGCACAGATCTCGGACAGGCCCAGCTCCTTCAGCGTGGTCTTGATCTTGCCCTTCACCTTGAAGGCCTTGCCGTTGCCTTCGCGCACGAAGTCAGTGATCGTGATCGGCTTCACGCCGTTACCCGTGTCCACCGTGGCGGGCAGCTTCTTCGCCTTGAGGCCCGGCTCGATGTCCGCGTTCTTCACGGTGACGACCCACTTCTGCTTCTTCGAGAACACCTGCTTGCGCATGTGATCGCGGCGCATGTTCGAGTCTTCCTTATCCTTGAACTTGTGACCGTCGATCTCGATGGTGGTGGTCGTGCCGTCATCCTTCACCTCGACGTCCTTGAGCACCATCGTGAAGTTCACGAGCGGCGCCGTGCCGTGAACGAGGATCTCGGAACCGCCCCGGGAGCTGACCTTGGCAATGGCCAAAGCGGGGACGGCGAGAGCTGCGGCGGTGAGAAGGGCAACGAAACGGTTCTTCAGGGTCATCTTGCGGCTACCTCGGGTAATTAATTGGGCTGGACGGTTGGACGTTGGGGCGGCTTCTCTATTCAACGATTCACGGCGCTGGCGTCGAGCCCGCTTGCATACGGAGAAGTGCCGCCTCAGAGGGCAAATCAGTCAAAATTTCGTCGAAGCTTCTATTGGGTCGTGGTTCTGTCGAGCTTCTGGAGAGTTGTACGGTTGAGCTCGGAGGATCTTCCTGACTTTTTTGTCACTGCCACGTGACCCGGAAACTTCACGGATTTCGCGACAACGCTAGATGTGAGTGTCTGAAGGGAAGCAGATTTATCCAAGAGAGCGCCCGCGAGCCCGGATTGTGCACACGAGGCGGAGTTTTCCATCGTAGTTGGTGCGGCGTTCCCGCTTCCCCAGATATTTCCGAGGACAGCTGCCGGCCGACTTCTCAGTCGCGCAGGTAACGCACGGCGCGCCGCCTTCCTCCCGTGAGGGGCCAGTCGTAGCTGAAGTCCAAGTCTGCGTGCCATGAGGGGAGTTGCGGCTCGTCCAGCCCGAGCAGGACCCAAACAGCGTGCTTTGCGAGACGAGCGCCTTCTCGCAGCCAGAGCGGCGGCGGCAGGGTGGCTCTCGAGATGGCCACATCCGCTACAAAGGCTTCTACCTCCATTGAGCGTGTACGCAAGAGGCGGATATCGGGTCGCTCGATGACGCCACACGACGTGCGCAAGAACGCGGCGCGTCGCTCACGCGGCTCGACGAGCGTGAGCTGCGCGTTCGGCGCCAAGATCGCGAGCGGGATCGCGGGCGCTCCGACGCCGCTACCTACATCGATCATCGTGCCTGTCGGCTGTGTGCTCGCGAGCAACACTGCGTCGGCGAGCAGGAGATCCGCGAGTGTTTCTGGATCGCGCGCGGCGGTGAGATCGACGCGCTCACTCCAGGCAACGACGAGGTCCAGCCAGCTGACAAGCTGCTGACGCGCCGCATTCGGCACGTCCAAAGTCGACGCGCACGAGGCAGGGACCGCTTGTAGAATCCGGTCAATGAGCGGTAACCAGCGGTCGCCGAGTCGAGCCAGGGGCATGGGGCGCCCGAGCATGCCTCAGACGCCAAAAGTTTGCCCGCCCTGTTGAGCAGATTAAGCCGGTGGGCGTGAGCCTCGCCGCCCGTCCCCCTCCTGCGCCGGCCGACCTACCCGACCTGGTCGCAAAATGCCTGAAACAGCCGGCCGTCGACTTGGTGCGGCTGGCTGGCGGACTCTCGCCTCGGCAGTTCTTTCGCGTGGGGCTACCCGATGGGGGCCACGCCATCGTGATGTGGTTGCCGGAGGACGCCCCGGAGCGTGTCCTTTCGCGTCGCTCGGGGCGTCGTTTGCCGTTCCTGGAGATGCGCGAAATTTTGGAAAATGCGCGCGTGCGGGTGCCGCGCTTGCTCGCCGCGGCGCCAGAGCAAGGCCTCCTCATCGTCGAAGATCTTGGTGAGACGTTGGCTGAGCGCATCGCGCGCGACGCGAGCGCGCGCGCGACGCTGTATCGCCGCGCGGTCGAAGATCTTGCCGCCGCGCAGCGTGCGCTAGCTGAGCTTCCACCTGACAGCATCGCGCGCGCGCGCGCGTTCGATCGTGAGCTACTCGCCTGGGAGGTCGCGCACTTTCGTGAGTGGGGTATCGACGCGCTCGGTGGCGTTCTCTCTGCCGAGCAAGCGAGCGCGTTCGAGCGCGCGAGTGACTTCTTGGTAAGCAGTATGGCGAGCTTCGAGCAAGGCTTCGTTCATCGCGACTACCAGAGCCGCAACTTGATGGCGCTGCCCGACGGTAGCTTGGGCTGGATCGATTTTCAGGACGCGCTGTGGGGACCCCGCGCGTATGACTTGGTCGCGCTCCTCTGCGACAGCTATCAAGCCTTCGATGAAGCGTTCGTCAGCGAGCGCTTGGCGGAGTACGCGTCGGTGCGTGGCCTCGACGGCGAGCAGCGCGAACGGCTCCGCTACGAGTTCGACGTCATTACGGTGCAGCGCAAGCTCAAGGACGCCGGGCGCTTCGTGTTCTTCGAGCGAGCTCGCGGGGACGACAGCTACTTGAAGTACTTCGTGCCCAGCCTGCGCCTGGTCCTGCGCGCGCTGTCGCGCCTGCCCCGCCGGCCCGAGCTGGTCGGCCTTTCCAGCATCGTCCAGAGGCAGGTCGAAATCGGCGTCGCGCGGGGTATGCTGTGAGCATGCTGCGACGTGACGTGAAAAGACTCTCGGTCCTGGCCGTGCCTTGGTGCCTCTCGCTCAGCGCGGCGGCAGCGGCTCAACACCCGACGGCCAGCCCCACGCAGAGCAACCTCGACGCGGGCGGGCTCCGTCCGCCGGAGGCGATCGACCCGCAGCAGCAGGGGCCCGCAGATGCCCCGGCTGAGCATACCGCCCAAGAGCTGGCGCGCGCCGACCGAGAGGACGCTGGGCGCGGCCTGACGTACGTGTGGCTCAACGCCGACGTGGGCGGCTCTCACCTGGGCCTGCACACCTTCAAGGACGGAGGATTGGTCGACCCCGCGCGCGTCGCCACGACGCAGACAGGGCTGTCTTATGGCGGTGGCTTGGGCGCGCGCATCCTCAACTACACCATCGGTGCGCGCTTTCGTATGCACCACTTCTCCGAGTGGAAGCTGTGGACTCTGGGGCTCGAAGGCCAGTTTCGCATCCCGCTCGGTCGCCTCGAGCCCTACGTAACCGTGGGCGCTGGTTACGCCTCGCTCGGCTCGTTCTCGAGCGAGGACGCGAGCGCGAGCGCCGCCAAGGCCCAGGGCTTCGACGCTCGCCTCGGCGCTGGCCTGGACTACTACCTCACCAACACCTTCTCGCTCGGCGCGAACCTCACGGGTGACGTGCTCGTGCTGTCTCGCTCCCCGGTCGACGGGGCTGCGGCCGAGGACGTGTACTCGACGGATGGCTCGGGTGTCGGAGTCGGCGGCACGCTGACTGCCGTGGTGGGTCTGCACTTTTGAAGCTGCTGATCGCGCCGCTGATCGTCGTGATGTCGGTGCTACCGGCGTACTTCGTTTTTCGGCGCGTCAGCCTGCTGGGTCACGCTTCGCGGCGGCTCGCGGGGCTGGCCCTGCTCGGCGGAGCTTTGGCGGCGCTCGTGGTGCTCGTGGTCGAGCGCGCCGTGCTGTCGTTCACTCAGCTGTCGTTCGACGTGCGCACCTCGGGCATGGGCTCGGCCTTGCTGGCGAGCTTCCTGCTTGCCGCTCCACTGGAAGAGGCAGGGAAAACCTTAGTAATTTGGCCATTTTACCGCATGCGTCGCATCGACGGGCCGCGCCTCGGCTTGTGTTATGCCGTGGCTGCGGCCGGTGGCTTTGCAGCGGCGCTCGGGACCGCGCGGCTGTTGTCCGAGCCGTTCGCGTGGCTGCTCGCCTTGCGGGTGCTGTGCTCGGTGCCGGCGCACCTGTTCTTCGCCGGCGTGTGGGGCTACGCGCTCGGAGCTCGGCACGGCCAGAGCGGCAGCTGGTTCGCGCTCACTTGGCTGGCCTGCGTCGCGCTGCACGGCCTGTACGGGCACATCGTGTGGGGGCGCGGTCCCGGCTTCTTGGTGGCGGTATTGCCGCTGCTCTTGTTCATGATCATCGGCGCCGCCTCCGTGCTGCGCGAAGTAAGCCCGAATCAGCAGACGCTCGCCAAGCTGCGCCTGCCGGAGCCGCCGCGGCTCAGCCTCGTCACGGAGGCGCTGAGCCCGCACGAGCAGCCCCTCATGCTGCGCTGGGTCGTGCTCGGTGCGTTCGTGAACGTGGGCTTGATGTTCACGCTGCTCGTCGGGGCGGTGGCTCTGGGGCACCGCCTCGGGGTCGACTTTTCCGCTGCCGACGAGAGCGACATGACCTCGGCCGGGCCGCTGGCGCTGCTGGGCGTCGCGCTGCTCACCTCCTTTCCGCTCGCCGGCTATTTGGTGGCCCGCGCCAGCTCGGCTACGGGCGTGCTGGAGCCGGCGCTGGCCGCCGCGGCTGCTCTGGCGGCGATCATCGCCGTGCTCGCGGTGGTGGCGCCTCTGGGGGTCCTGTTCGCTTTGGCCGTGACTCCGCTCGCGTTCGGGCTGGCGTGCGCCGGTGCTTGGATCGGCCTAGAACGCTGAAACGGCTGGCCGCGCCTGGCGAAAGCGGGCGTAGTCCGGCTGGTGCAGTAGCTCATCTGCCGGCAGCGTTTCGCCCTCCTGCTCGTCGGTGGCAGGCTGGTAATCCGGCGCCAGTAGGCGACGCAGATCGAAAGCGCGAAAGCGCCCGAGCAGGTGCGGCGCTTCGCTCACCCACAGACGCCGCTGTCCGGTCTCCATGATGACACCGTGCGTCG
>JAEYOT010000189.1 GCA_023411445.1 Pseudomonadota bacterium | reverse complement strand
GGCAGGCTGGGCGGCGGCAAAGGCGGCGGCGGCGGCAAGCTCGGCGGCGGCAGGGGGAGCTGCGGCAACGCCGGGCGCGCTTGGTCCGGCAAGGATGCACGCTGCATCGCGGCCAGCCGCGCCTGGATGTCCTCGTCGATTTGCGTCACCACCGGCGGCTGCGACAGGTCGTCGTAATGGGGCAGCCGGCGAGTGGAGGGATCCTCCGCCTGGATGTCCGGTTCGGAGACCAGGTCGCTCGAATTCAATGAGTCGCGCCCGCCCGCTTGGGCCGGCGGCGGCGTCATCGACCACCCGGAGTCCACCAGGGAGGCGCGCAATGCTTTGGGGTCGTGGCCCCGTCCGCTCATATCCGCTTCAGGCTAGCACGGCACATTCCCGTCACGGGGAGGTTCGTGACGGGCATGCCGCTTCAGTAACCAAGGAGGGTGTTCACGCTGCGGTGCGCCAAGCGCGAGCCCCAGCTCAGGACGATGTGGGCGCCAGGCCTTCATAGGCTCGGCGATCGGCCTGGCTGACCTCCGGCTCCGGACGCGCCTCCGTCAGCTCAGGCCCGCGCAGGATGGCCTCGGCGTCGGCCGGGACGCGTCGGATGACGTGGTCGTGCCCCACGCAGGCGAGCGTGGTGTAACCTTCGGCGACGAGCTCTTCTCCCCCGTTACCGAGCTCGGGCCGCAGCAGGCGGTAGTCGAAGCGCATCTGCACCCGTTGCAGATCCGCCAGCCGCGTCTCGATGCAGAGGAGCTCGTCGAAGCGGGCGGTGCGGCGATAGCGCACGTGCGCCTCGACCACGGGCAGGTGAATACCCAGCTGAGTCCACGAATGGTAGTCGAGACCGCGCCGGCGCATGTACTCCACGCGACCGACTTCGAAATAAGAGATGTAGGTGCCGTGATGGACGATGCCCATCAGGTCAGTTTCTCCAAAGCGCACCCGCACGGTGTGACGCGATACGCAGTGGGTGGGGAGATCGCCTTTCAAGAGGCGCGGGAAATTACATAACACGCGCGGGTATTCGCAAGCCCTGCCTGGCAGTCTCGGGTTAACCCGTCGATTTGCCTGGAAATTCGGCGGAATTTTTCGGGCTATGCTGGGCTCCCATGCTGCGGAGCCTGCTCCTTTCCGACCAACGCGCGCCCGTTTGGGTGGAGGGCACGGCTGCGGTGACCGGACCGGGGCCGGACGAGCGGCTGTGGGTGGACGTGGAAGCGCCGGGGCCGGAGGAGCTGGCTTGGCTGCGACAGCGCTTCGACTTGCACCCGGTGGCGCTCGAGGCGTGCATGCTGGCTGACCAGCGGCCCAAGCTGGAGGAGTACCCCAGCCAGCTATTTCTGGTGCTGCACCGCTTGAGCCACGACCACGACGAAGCGGGCGTGCGTGAGTTGCACGCGTTCTTGGGGGACCGCTACCTCATCACGGTTCACGCTGATTCGCTCGCAGACATTCAGGCCGTGAGCCAGCGCCTAGTGACGGAGCCTGCGCTCGCCGCGCGCGGCTTGGTGCACGCGCTCTACCTCTTGTGCGAGCGCATCGCGACCGCCAACTTCGAAGCGCTCGACTACCTGTTCGAGCAGATCGAGGCCATCGAGGACTCGGTGCTCAAGCAAGAGGACAAAGACGCGCTACCGGAGCTGTTCGCGGCCAAGCGCCGCTTGGCTCGCGCGCGGCGCTTGGTGGCGCCGCAGCGCGACGTGATCTCGCTCCTGCTGGAGGCAGGGCCCCCGTTCATCGACGATCGCGCGCGCCCCTACTTCCGGCGTGTGCTGGAGGTGCTGCTGCGGATGGCCGAGGCGCTCGACACGCAGCGCGAGATCTTGAGCAACGTACTCGACGCGCACCTGTCGATTGTCTCCAACCGCACCAACGCCATCATGAAGAGCCTCACGTTGCTGAGCGCCATCTTCCTGCCGCTCAGCTTCGTCACCGGCTTCTTCGGTCAGAACTTTACGCATCTGCCGTTCGACAACGTGTGGCTGATGTGGCTGGGCCTCGGGGTGTGCGCCGCGACACCGCTCGGCATGGTGCTGTGGTTTCGTAGCCGCAAATGGCTGTGAAGCCTCAGAAATGGCCGAGCAGCTGCGCGCCGCCGGGCGCGGGTGCCAGCGCGACCGCCGGCTCTTTGCTCGGGCCGCTAGCGATCACCAGCACCACGCCGCCGGCCACCGCAGCCACCCCCACCGCCAGCGTCACGTTGGCGAGCGTGGTGTACAGCTTGCCGGCGTCGATGTCGTCCTGCTGATTGGTGGAGGGGCACGTGCGATTGGGGCACGCCTTGTCCAAGTCCGAGATCTTGCCCGCGCGGAGCCCGAAGAAGACGCCGGACGCGCCCAGAGTGAGCACGCCCAAGCCGCCGATCACGTAGCCGGCCGTCTTCAGGTTCTTGCCCGTCGGCTGAGGCTGGAGCGGGCCGCCGTACTCGGGCGCCGGCACTGGCTCCGGCTCGAGCACGATCTCCACCGTCTCGCTCTGCTGTTCGACGAGGCGCAGGGCCTTGCGGAACGGCTTGAAGCCGGGAGCTTTGGCTTCGATGGTGTGCGGCCCTGGATCCGCCGGCATCGGCGTGCCGACCACCTGATCGCCTAGCGTGACGCCGTCCAGCGCGACCTCGGCCGCCTCGGCGCCGCTGCCGCGCCGCACCGTGATCTTGGGGATGCGCTGGCGCAGCGCCTCCAAGCGGCCTTCCACCTCTTCAGCGACCTGCTCGGCGTTCTCGGCGCGCGCGTCCGCAGCGGCGAGCTCGTAGTCGCCCAGCGCGGCGACCAATCGCCCGAGCTTCTCCTCGCACAGCGCCATGTTGAAGCGGACCTGCGGCGTGGACTTCACGGCCGCTACTTCCTTCAGCAGCGCCAGGGCTCCCGCCCAGTCACCCGCGGTTTGCAGGGCCAGGGCCTGACCGAACTGCTCGCGCGCGCGCTTCAAAGCGTCAGCGCTGGTCTCGGCGGGCTCCTGAGCCAGGGCGTGGCGCGGGGCGAAGCTCAGCGCCAGACCGGCGAGCAGTGCCACCGTGCCGATGCGAGAGAGACGGGAGTGGGGAAGCAGCATGGGCAGGGGAAGGCGCGGCAAGTCGAGCCGCAACTACTGAATATAGCACCCGTCAAGTTGCCCGAGTAAAGAGCTCTTGGGGAGCGCCCGGGGCCAAAGTGCACTACTTTGGGCAAATTATCGCTACCAGCGCCAGCTCCCCCGCGGATGCGGCCCGGCTCGTCCGCCGCGTTCTCATCGTTACCCTCGGCCTCAACGTGCTCGTCGCAGGCTGCAAGATCGCTTACGGCCACGCGAGCGGTGTCCTCTCCATCCGGGCGGATGGTTTTCACTCGCTCACGGATTCCATCAATAACCTGGTGGGCCTCGTGGGCGTGTACTTCGCCTCGCGGCCGGCGGACGCAGGTCATCCGTACGGGCATGCCAAGTTCGAGGTGCTGGCGGCGGGAGTGGTGGGCTTGTCGCTCTTGGCGATGGCCTATGA
>JAEYOT010000030.1 GCA_023411445.1 Pseudomonadota bacterium | reverse complement strand
CGCGAGGTCGAGCTGAATGCCGCTCTCTCTCGCCACCCAGCACGGTTTCAGCGAGGCGGAGGCGCGGCGCATCGTGAGCGATCCCGCCGAGCTCGCCGCCGTTCGCAACGAGGCTCGACAAGCCAGGGCGCGCGGCATCAGTAGCGTGCCCCATTTCGTCTTTCCGAACGGCCGCACGCTCTCGGGCACGCAAAGCGAGCCTGCATTGGTCGCCGCGCTCACCGAGTCCGCTCCCTGACGGATGCCCTTGGCCAACCGGCGAGCCTGCGAGTGCCACGCTCAGATGCAGTGGGCTTGTTGCAGTGCTCACAAGTCGGCCTCAGCTCCAGCATGGATGGCTCGTATACCCAGGCAGGCTCCGACGACGCTTGGTCGCTCGAGCCGGGGGCGATAGGATGGCACACGCGATGCGATGTTCGATCGATCGGGGGTGTTGGAACGCGGAGGGGCGGCGCTGATCCCGGTCGCGTTGGTGGCGGGCGAGCGAACGTGGGGGGTGTTCACCAGCGGGCCATCGTCGATCCCCGCGGATCCGACGCACGAGCTCAGAGCGGTTCACGTGGATGGCCTCGAGCAGATCCTGCCGTTCCTCCGCGTGACGTTGACGGATGAGGTGGCGCGGACCGAGACGCAGCTGGTGGTCGTGTCGGCCTATGCGCCCTTTCCTGCAGATCGGCTCGACGACGCGGTCCAGCGGTTGCTGCCGGTTTGCGCACCGGCTGCGCTTTGCATGATGGTTCGGGATCGGTCGGGATGGGCCGAAGTGTCGGGCTTTGGTCAAGCGAGTCCTGAAGCCATGGCCGCCGCCGTCGCATTGGCGAAGATCACCGGGGGTTGGGATGAGAGCGATCCGATCGTGGTCGAAGTCGGCGCGTTGGCGTTCCCGGTGTCGGGCGAGCTGCTCGACGATACTTGGCGTTTGGTCGTGCGCTAGGCCCGTCGTTCTGCACGTGGCACGGCGCCACAGCGACGATGCGATGTGGCGACATCACGATCGGATGTGAAGCGTGAAGGGTGACTCGGTGATGTGCTGAGGAGCGCAGGCTGCGTGTTAGCGTGCGCGGCGATATGGGAAGCAAGTCACGTTTCGATTGGGCAAATTGGGCAATGGCGAAGGGTGGTCGGCCGGCGACGGCGGCCGTGTTTGGGGTCGCGTTCTGCGTGCCGCTGGCGTGGAGCAAGGACGCCCAAGCGGCGACGATTCAGGTGAACAGCACCTCGGCGACGATCTCGAACGATGGCAAGTGCACGTTGCGTGAGGCGATCAATGCGGTGAACAACCAGACGCCGTCAGGCAGCGCCAGCGGCGAGTGCCCGGCCGGGACGGGCTCGAACGATCTCATCCTGTTGATGCCGTCAGCTCAGACCTACACGGTGACCAATCCCCTGATCGTGACCCGCAGCGTCACGATCGCTGGCAATGGCCCCACCCAATCGATCATCCGCAGCAACCAATGGGCCATCTTGGAGATCCCCTCGACCGGCGGCGTCCCGCCGATTGTCAACTTGACGAACCTGGGCATCCAGAACTCGCGTACCGACTCGAACACCGTGTACGGCGTCTTCTTCAACGGTAACTCCCCCAATGGTGCCCACCTCAACTTGACGAATGTGAAGATCAGCAACTGCACGAGCGGCGTGCGAGCGGAGGGCGGCAGCTCATTCGGCTCGAACGTGAGCGCGTGGGATCTGGTGATCGAAAACAGCAAGGCCGAAGGCTTCTACTGCCAAGGCTGCTACGCCACGCTCGAAGGGGCGATCATCACCGGGAGCGCAGGCAGCGGCGTGAGAAATCGCTCGGTCGCAGCGGATAGTTGGCCGAACTCTACGGTGACCTTGAGCAAGAGCTCCATCTCGAACAACGGCAGCGACTCTTCAGTGGGCGGCGGCATTCGCATCGACGGCGGCCTCCACGCCATGGTCTCCGTGGTGGACTCCGTGATCTGGGGCAACCGAGGCTCCAATGGCGGCGGCATCTACAGCCAAGGCGGCCGTCTCGACCTGTGGTCGACGACCATTAGCACCAACACGGCTGCGCAGGGCGCCGGCATCTACATCGACAATGCACCATCCAATAGCCCCGGCCCAGGCGAGAACAACTTCTACAACGCTACCATCGCCAAGAACACGGCCAGCACGCGCGCGGGCGGGCTCTACGTAGTCGGCAGGCAAGCCATGCTCGTGTCCACGATCCTGGGAGACAACGTGGATAGCGGCTCCGGCACCAAGAGCCATGATTGCAAGGGGCCGGTCTCGATGAACTCGGACTCCGTGAACATGATCGAGTCCAACGGGCAGTGCGAGCAGGTGGGAACCAGCAATCCTCCGCCTTGGTGGTACCAGGGGGACTTGGCGCTCAGCGCCCTGATCGACACGGGCGCTTGGCCAGGATCCAAAGCGCACTTCCCTCGCCAGAGCAGCGCCGTCATCAACGTCCTCTACAACACGACCAATAGCCACGACGGGCGCGGGATGCGACGGCCTGAGCTGCGAGTGGCCGCAGACGGCAGCCTCATCAACGGCTTCATGTGGGACGCCGGAGCCATCGAGCACAACACCGTCTGGCACCCCAACGATCTGCTCGTGCACGCGAGCTCCGGCGACAGCTACACGCGAGCGGATAACTACGGCTATTTCCGCTTCTCTGCCAACGCGGTGGGCGACTACATCACCTTCGCCGTGCCCATTGTGGAAGCCGGCACGTACGACATCACGGGCCAAGTCGGGAAGATGCGCGACAATGGCAACTACCAGCTCGAGTACGCGAGCAGCTTGTCCGGCTCGTACACGGCCATCATCTCGCAGGACTTCTACTCCTCCGTCTCCGTGCCGCTGAAGACAGCGCTGACGCCGGGAGTGATCACGTTCGCGTCGGGCGGCTTCACACCTGGCCTTCGCTACTTCCGCTTCCGCGTGCTGGGCAAGGCCGCCAACGCGCAGAACTACCGCATGCAGCTCGGCTACCTGCGCATCACCAAGCGCTGAGCGCTGACATGACAAGCGCGGGCGTGCCCTCGGCGCCCGCCTTGCCACCTTGTCGCCTCCGCGCTTGCGCAAGGCGACAGCAGACGCACATCGTCACCCTGGCCTTCTCCGGACGTGTCTGACGCTGCGGAATGTTCCGGACAGCGTTCGCGCATGGCCGGCAGCGACGCGATCCAGGCCGGAAACGGGTGCGTGCGAAGGTTAAACACGTTCTCGAAACGACCGTTATGATGAGCCGTGATCGGGACGAACGACCAGTACCGGGTAGACGCATCTCCATTGGTCGGGACGCGGCGGATCTTCGCTGCGACTCGGCTCGCCGACGGCGCCAAGGTCGTCGTGAAGCGCGCTCGGCCGGACTTACCGATCGCGGAAGAGACAGCCGCGCTGCGCCACGAGCTGGCGGTGCTGGCGCAGGTGAAGGGGCCTCACGTCGTGGAGGCGCTGGGCGTGATCGAAGATCCGCGTCTGGGCATCGTGCTGGCCCTCGCTCCGGGTCGCTCGGTGGAGGCGCTGATCGGCAGTCGCCTCGCGGTCGCTCAGTTGGTGACGCACGCCATCGCCATGACTCGCGCGCTGGCTGCGGTGCACGCGCGCGGCTTCGTTCACCGCGACATCAAGCCGCAGCATTTCTTCATCGACGACGCCGGCCAGGCGCGCCTGGTGGATTTCGGGCTTGCCACGTACCTGATGCGCGGGCAGCTGCCGGTCAATCCGGACTCGATTCAAGGCACGCTCGCGTACATCGCGCCTGAGCAAACCGGACGCACGAGCTACTCGGTCGATCAGCGCAGTGATCTCTACTCGCTCGGCGTCACGCTGTACGAGCTTTGCACCGGCCGGCGCCCGTTCGAGAGCACTGACGCGCTGGAGCTGATTCACGCTCACGTCGCCAAGCAGCCGGCGCCGCCGCGCCAGCTCCAGCCGGAGCTGCCGCAGCCGCTGGAAGACGTGCTGCTGCGCTTGCTGGCCAAGAGCCCGGAGCACCGCTACCAAACAGCGGCCGGCTTGCTGGCTGACTTGGAGCGGATCCAAGCTGAGCTCGCGAGGTCCGGCAACGTGGCCCCCTTCACGCTGGGCCAGCAGGACTTCGATGGCCGGCTCCGCATCCCGGGGAAGCTGTACGGACGCGCTCAGGCACGTGAGCAGCTGCTGCGCGCGCTCCGGGCCACGCAGCATGGCGGTCGCGCGCTCGCGCTGATCGCCGGCGCCCCCGGCGTCGGCAAGTCCGCGCTCGTTCAGGAGGCGCGCCGCGAGATGGTGCGCACCGGCCACTTCGTCTCGGGCAAGTTCGATCAGTATAGCCGCGCCATTCCCTACTCCGCGCTCACCAGCGCGTGCAGCCAGCTCGTGAGGGTGTACCTGGCTTCCACCGCCAGCGAGCTGGAGGCTTGGCGTAAGCGCTTGCGCCAGGCGCTGGGCGACAACGCTCGCGTGCTGGTCAACGTGGTGCCGGAGCTGGTGGTCGCGCTCGGTGAGCCGCCGGAGGTGCCGCCGCTGCCGCCGAACGAAGCGCAGATCCGCTTCGAACGCACGTTCCGCCGCTTCATGGAGGCCAGCGCCTGCAAGGAAGCGCCGCTGGTCTTGTTCCTGGACGACCTGCAGTGGGCCGATACGGCCTCGCTCGCGGTGCTGGAGCTCATTCTGTCGTCGGATAGCCAAGGTTACTTGCTGCTCGTCGGCAGCTACCGGGACTCCGAGGTGGACGCTTCGCACCCGCTCACGCGCCTGCTCGAACGGCTGCAAGGCAAGGTGGAGACGTCGCGCATCCAGCTCGAGCCGCTGTCGCTGCCTGACGTGCACGAGCTGCTTGCGGACGCGCTGCGGCTGCCGCCCGGCACCGGCAAAGATCTGGCGCGGCTCATCCGCGAGAAGACGTCCGGCAATCCGTTCTTCATCGGACAGTTCTTGGAGCGGCTGGCGGAAGAGGGGCACCTCAGCTTCGAGCCGGGGCGCGGCTTCGGCTGGAACCTCCCCGCCATCGCGGCCCTGGGCGCGACGGACAACGTGGTGGATCTGGTCGTCGCCCGCTTGGCCACGCTGGACGCGAGCACGCGCGAGCTGCTGCAGCTGGCCGCCTGCATCGGCCACACCTTCCGCCTACGCAACCTGGCGGTGATCGCCGAAAAGGAGCCGCGCGCCGTCTATCGCGCGCTCTTGCCCGCCGTCGAAGGCGGCTACCTGGTGCCGCTGAGCCAGCACCACCGTCTGCTGGAGAGCCTGCTGGAAGGGGCAGACGGCGACGCGGCGGACATCAGCTATCGCTTCGCGCACGACCGCATCCAGCAGGCGGCCCTCGCCACCATTGCCAGCAGCGAGCGCTCGCGGACCCACCTGCGCATCGGGCGGCGGCTGCTCGCCGCGGCGGAAGACCATGCGCGCGGCTGCGGCAAGCCGAGGCTGGAACTGCAGACCAGGGTGGAACTGACGGGAAATCAGGCGGCGTTCACCAGAATGGGCT
>JAEYOT010000798.1 GCA_023411445.1 Pseudomonadota bacterium | reverse complement strand
GGCGTCGTCTGCGCGGCGACGCACCTGGAGCTCGGCACCCCCATCGCGATCAAGTTCGTGCGCCCCGAGCAGGACTCGGACGAGCGAGCGATGAGCCGCTTCTTGACTGAAGCGCGAGCGGCGGCTCGGCTCCGCAGCCAATACACTTGCCGGGTCATGGATGTGGGACGCCTCGAGAGCGGCAGCCCTTACATCGTGATGGAGCACCTGTCCGGGGAGAATTTGCAGACGCGCCTGGAGCGGCGCGGTCCCATGGAGTTCCATGTGGTCGCCACGCTGGCGCTGCAGGCGTGCGAGGCGCTGGCGGAGGCGCACGCCAAGCACCTAGTGCACCGCGACATCAAGCCGGAGAACTTGTTCATCGCGGAGGGGCCCGACGGCTCTCCCCTGCTGAAGGTGCTGGACTTCGGCATCTCCAAGCAGGTCTCGCCGCTCACCGCGCCCGGGGTGATCTCGGACTCGATGGAGAGCGTCGGCTCGCCGTATCACATGTCGCCGGAGCAGATGACGGATCCGGCGAGCGTGGACGCGCGCACGGACATTTGGTCGCTCGGCGTCGTGATGTACGAGGTGCTCACGGGTCAGCTGCCGTTCGCGGGTAGCTCTGCACCGCAGCTGTGCGTGAACGTGATGACCACCCAGCCCATCCCGCCGCAGGCTCACCGCGCCGAGATACCGGATGGCCTGGCGCGCATCGTGCTGCGCTGTTTGGACAAAGATCGAGAGCGGCGCTTCCGCGACGTGGGCGAGCTGGCCCAAGCGCTGACCGAGTTCGCCGGTCCCGCAGGAGCGTTGGCGGCCGAGCGCATCGAGCGCATCTTGGGTCGCACCGCGCCTTCGGAGACAGCGCCGCCCACCGCGCTCGATACGGAGCCGAGCCCGGCGCCGCCCGTGGCGGAGGAGCCGGTGCGCTCCGTGCCAGGGGTGCCGCGGCGCGGCTTCGGGCTGCGCGTGGCGGTGGGAGCCGTGCTGCTCGGCGCGACGGCGCTGGTAGCGCTGGCCGTAAGCCAGGCGTTCTCACCCGTCCCAGCGCCGCCCGCGTCCGCACCCGCCGCAGCGGCGCCGCCGAAGAGCGCGCCGACGCTCGAAACCGCATCCGCGGCGCCAGCAGTGCCATCGGCTGCGCCCAGCGCGGCGAAGCCGAAGAGCAAGAAGGGCCGCTTGGCCGCCGCACCCCAGCGAGCACGACCAGCGACCGCGCCCACCCCAACGCCAGCGCCGCCGTCTCTGCCCGAGGTCGAGCCGGAGAGCGGTGACGCGGAGCCTGAGACGACCGCGCCCGTCGAGCAGCCAGCGGCGCCCGCCGAGCCACCGTCCGCGTCAGCGCCCGAAGCGAGCGCCCCGGCGGCACCTGCACCCAGCGCTGAAGCCGCGCCGTCAGCGCAGCCTGCCCCCACCAGCACCGTCGTGCTGCCCAAGATCCCGATCATGCCGGGCTTGGCGCCGCCCTAGTAGTCAGAGCAGCTCTTCGGCCACGATCTCACAGGCGCTGCAGCGCTCCGGCACTTCCGCGCAGGCGTAGTCGCGATCCAGGCAATCAGTGCAATCATCTAGCAAGCGGCGCCAACGATCGTCATCTGCCTTGTCCTCGCAGCGATTGGTGCAGCGTCCGACTTTCAAGCTACTGTCGACGCAGACCTCGAGCTGCTCACACAGCTGCTCGCAATCCATGGCCGCGTTGATCTCCGTGCAGCCGCTGGTAGCGGCGACCAAACCGAGCGCAACGAGCGTGAAGGCGCTGACGTAACGGGAAAACAGGTACATCTCAAAACCTCTGCCGCAGCGGAGAGCAGGATCCGTTCCAGGCTCGGGCGCGGCTGGATTCGGCTGATTTCGCAGGCAAGGCAGACACTTGTCCTGCTCCTCGCCGGACACTTGTCTGCGCGACGCGTCCGCTGGCTGGGCCGGGTGTTCTCGGCTACAAGCTCACGGCCTCGCCATGCCCGCCCGAGATGAGGACGACTTCAGCGCTTTCGTAGGCTCGGAGCAGATGTTCTTCGGTCTGCGCGATCCGTACGGCATGATCCGTGAAGAGCTGCAGCGCGCGCTGCGCGAGCAGATCCCGGACACGGAGGTGGTGTCGATTGCCACGTTGGGTGAGCCCAAGTTTCTGACCCTCGGACGCAAGGGTGACGGAGGCGAGCAAATGCTGGTGACGCATTTCGCCTTCGCGGTGCGGGCGCGCGTCGCCGTGCTGTTCGACGAGCGCCGCAAGGGCGAGTTGCTGGAGGCTGCGCTCACGTTTTTGTTCGCGGACGTGGACGTGCCGGGCGCCCAAAAGGTGCGCACCCATTTCGATCTGCACCAAGATGCCGACAAGAACTTCAGTGACGAGCTGTTCAAGCAGCGTTTCATGAGCTTCCGCGGCCAGGGTCAGGCGTCCTGAAAACACTGCTCGGCGCGCTGGTTCGGCTCGCTTGGCCGGTGACGTTGGCGCGGCTCGGCGTCATGGGCATGGGCGTGGTGGACGTCATGGTGGTCGGCCAGATGGCGCCGGACGAGCTGCCGTATCAGGCGCTCGCGTGGGCGCCAGCCAGCGTGCTCATGGTCACGGGCATCGGGCTCTTGACCGG
>JAEYOT010000786.1 GCA_023411445.1 Pseudomonadota bacterium | reverse complement strand
GGCGAGGTGTGCTGCAGCGGCAACTGCGTCCCCGAAGGGGAGTGCGTGATCATCGTTCCGACGATTATCAATCCGACCGTGATCAGTCCGACGACGATCGTCAACCCGACCCTCATCAACCCGACGCTCGCCACGCTTAGCCCCACGAAGGCCGCGGGCGTCGACTTCTGAGCGAGTTGTAAGTAGAAGGTGCGCCCAGCTTTGGTCCAAGGTTGGGCGCGCTACACCACGGTCTCCCTGCGGAGCCTCGCCGGCTGGCGGCTCACGGTGGGGGCGCTTGCGCTCTACGTCGTGGTCCGGCGCTGGCTCACGCTGCCACTTCTGTACAGCCAAGACGGCGCCTACCCCGAGGCAGCGCTTGCGCCCAGCGTTACCTGGCAAGCCGGCCCGCTCCGCTACATCAGTAGCGATGCGGGCTTGCACCTAGCGTTCGCGCTCTGCGCCCTCATCGCGCTGGCAGTCTGCGTTGGGTTTCAAACCCGCTACGTGAAGTGGCTGCTGCTGCCGGCGGTGTGGGCCGTTAACCACCGGACTCCGCAGCTCTTCACCGGCGGTGAGGTGGTGCTGCAGCTCCAGTGCTTCTACTTGCCGCTCTTGCCCGTCGCCGAGGAGTGGTCGGTCGACGCTTGGCGCCGTGAGCGCAAGCAAGCGTCTGCATCGGAGCGCCCGCGCAGCGTGACGACGCCGTTTTACTTCGTGCTGCTGCTGCAGCTGGCGGCGATTTACCTATTCAACGCCTGGTCCAAGTCAGGCCCTACTTGGCGCGAAGGGACGGCCGTCGCACGGTCCCTGGGGGCCGTCACGTTGGTGTCGGACGTGGGCGGCCGGGTGGCGGAGTGGCCGCCTGCGCTGCTCCGCGTTCTCACCTACCAAACGCTCGCCATGGAGTGGGTGCTGCCGCTCCTCCTCCTGTGCCCCTGGCGGCGGCGATGGCTGCACCTCGTCGCCGCAGCGCTGATCTTGGCGCTGCACGGCGGCATCCTGGTCATGATGGAGGTGGGCATCTTCAGCGTGGCCATCATGGCGCACGTGCCGCTGCTCGTGCACCCGCGGCAGCAAGGCGCTGTAGCGCGCGCGGCTCCACGCACAGCACGTTGGCAGGCTGCGGGCGCTGCGCTTTTGGTGTACCTGCTGCTGGCGCGGTTGAGCAGCGATCTGGTGCTCTACCCCAATCGTCCACGGCTGTGGCTGCCGCAGCCGCTCGCGGATCTCACCCACGGGCTGGGCTTGTGGCAGCCGTGGATGATGTTCTCCCCAGATCCGCCGGCGCGCGACCTAATCATCGTGACTGACGCCGTGACAGCCTCGGGCAAGCACTTCGACCCCTGGCGGCGCATCGCCTCCGACAACAGCGAGCCGCTCAAGACGCTGCCACGCTCGAGCGTGCGCTCTCACGCCTACACGCGCTATGAGGACGCGCTGACAAAGCTGGGCGTGCACTCCAAGCTGCACCCGACCTACGCGCGCTGGGTGCTACGACAGAGCTTGGAGGGCGATCCGGTGGAGCGCTTCGACGCCTGGATGCTGTCGACGTCCACGGACGTGAGCACCATCGTGCCCGAGGCGGAGCTGGAGCAACGCGTGGGCGTCCTCTCGCTGCCGCTACCCGGCGCGCTGTCCGTAGCCAAGCTGGAGGCGGTCGGCGTTTGGGAGCCCGGGCGTGCGATCGACGGCAAGATCGTGCCGGACGGCACTCACGTCTTCACGCCCGTGAGCGCGGCGATGAGCGCGGGCTGCCCCAGCTTGACCTTGGATCTCGGCGCGCCGCGCGACGTGAAGAGCGCCTTCGTGCAAGCGGACGCTGCGGACTCCTTCTTGCTCGAGGGCTCCACCGACGGCGCGGTGTTCCGGGCGATCGGTGAAGTGGCGCCGCTGCAAGCGCGCCATCACCGGAGTCGAGTGATCGAGCTGAGCGCCGACGGCGTGCGCTTCGTGCGCATCCGACCGAAGCGATCGCGGGGCCTACGTCACATCCTGTCCGAGCTTCAGCTGTTCGAGCGCGCGATCACGCTGCCGAACGTCCCGCTGCGGCAAAGTGAGCAGTTCATCTCTGCCCGCGAAAGGCCAGCCGTGGTCAGCATCCTATCTGGGGCGAACCACCCCAGCCCGGATTGTCCCGCGGAATCGTGGCCCAAGCCCGCCGCAGCGGCGACGGCTACTGGCAGGTGAACTGCAGGCCGACGTCCTTCAAGCCCGAGCCGCCGCTGTAATTGAAGGTGAGCACGCCGCCGTTCACGTCCGTGGCGCGCACCAGGTAGGGCGCCTTCTGGCCGTTGGCGATCCAGGCGTTGCCGCCCGAGTTGTTGCCGGTGCGGGTCGCGTTCGCGCCGTTGAGCGTCACGCTCTTCAGCGGATAGAGGCCGTTCTCGATCACCACGGGCTGCCAGTTGGGGTTCTGGTTCGGGTGCAGACGCACCTTGGCGTTGCCGGCGGCCGGGCACTTCACGTACTTCCAGGAGACACCCTTGAGGTGCTCCAAGCTGCCGTTCGGCTCCAGCTGGCGGATGGCCTTGCGGCTCAGGTCGATGTGGCCCTTGACGCACAGCGGGTTGGTGGTGATTGGGCACTCGTCCACGATCGTGAGCACGACCTTGCGCCCGTTATAGCTCGCCTCCACGCAGGCGCCGCAGGCCGCACCCTGCTGGTAATCTGTCGTGTTCATGGCGCCGAAGTAGCCGCCGTCACCGGTGGAGATGCCCTCCACCGTGTCCCAATCGCCGTCCTGACCGTTGCCGGTGTGGGTGATGACGTAGGCGCAGGCGGGCAAGCTGGTGCCCTGCCTGAAGTCGTAGCGGGTGACGGCGCCGTTGTTGGTGGCCGGCCAGTAGTCGTCCTTGCATTGGCCGGGCGTGGAGCTGTCCGGCGTGCCTCCGGCTCCGGCGGCACCTCCGCCGCTTCCGCCCTGACCGCCCTGGCCAGCCTGCGGAGGATTACCGGCCTGGCCATTGTCGCTCCCGCCTTGGCCCGCCACGCTGGCGCCGCCGAACGACATTCCGCCGCCACCGCCACTAGTGCTGCCACTGGTGCCCGGTCCTTGGCCGCCGCCAGCGCTGCTGGTGTTGCCGCCTTGGCCCGCAGTCCCGACG
>JAEYOT010000594.1 GCA_023411445.1 Pseudomonadota bacterium | reverse complement strand
CCTCGAGCCTGCTCGTGGACTGCTCCGACGTGGCGCCGGGGGCGCGCGGGATCGAGCTTCGTCAGGGGCGGGTCGTGCTCGTGGAGGCGTCGGGCATCACGTTCCGTCTCGCCGGCTCCGAGCGGGTGGAGGCGCTGCCGCGCGGCGTGCTCGGCGGCATGGATCGCACGGGGCTGTCGACGATCGGCACCGCGGCCATCTTGCAGGGCGTGCTGATCGCGACGCTGGCGTATCTCACGCCCAGCGTCGCCGACGCCAGCATGGACGAGCTCGACCCCGAGCGCTTGGCCTTGATGCAGCAGTACCTCAAGGCCAGCGCGGAGCGTAACCAAGAGGAGGAGGAGCAGAAGCCGGAAGCAGGCGGCAGCGAGCCAGGCGCGCCCGCCGAAGCCGCGAAGGGGCCCGCTGGCAAGTCCGGCCACAGCCAAGGCCCCACCAAGCCCGCGCGGCTGGCGATACAGGGCGACAGCGCCGAGCCCGTGGTCAGCCGCGCCGAGCTGCGCGCCGAAGCCCAGAGTTTCGGCATGATCGGTGTGCTGGCCAGCCTGAACGCGACGAACGCGCCCAGCTCACCCTGGGGCGCCGAGCTGCCGGCAGGCTCCGACGCTGCTAGCGCACACGGCGATCTGTTCAGTCGCGACATCGGTGACACCTTCGGTAGCGGGCTTGCGCTCTCGGGCATCGGCGAAGGAGGCGGCAGCCGCGGCACCTTCGTGGGCCTGGCACAGATTGGGGACGGCACGTGTATCGGCGTCACGTGCTTGGGCAAGGGCGGCTTCGGCGGCGGCCCGGGGGGCTGGGGTGGCTCCCGTGGCCGCTTGGCGGGTACCCACCAGTCGGGCAGCCCGATCATCCGCATAGCCAGGGACGTTCAGGTGAGCGGGCGCCTGCCCGGCGACGTGATCCAACGCATCGTGCGCCAGAACTTCGGCCGTTTCCGTCAGTGCTATGAGGTCGGCCTGCGCTCCAACCCGAACCTGGAGGGGCGCGTGACGGCGCGCTTCGTGATCGGTCGCGACGGCGCGGTGAGTAATGTCTCGGCCGGTGGTGACTTGCCCGACGCCAAGGTCAGCTCGTGCGTGGCCAGCGCGTTCTACGGCTTGTCCTTCCCGGCTCCGGAGAACGGCATCGTGACGGTTAGCTACCCGATCCTGCTGACGCCCGGCTGAAGAATTCGAGCAAACGTGAAGGCTTCGACATCGAGGCCGGCTCGACTAGGATGGCGCCGATGAGCTTCAAAACAGCTGCTTTCGGCGCCTTCCTGGCGGGTTCTTGTCTCCTCAGCGCTCAAACGGCGAGCGCCGAGCAATGGACGCGCAAGAGCTTCTTGATGCCGGAGGGTTCCTTTGAAATCACGGGGGATCCCGCGCGACCGGCCATGGTCGGCCTCAACGCATCGCGCGGCAGCTTCGGCGATCCGCTCACGCTCGCGCCGCACTTCTACTGGGCGGCTAGCGACGATCTCTCGCTCGGCATCTCGCACGAGCGCGGCATCTGCATCGGCGACAACTGCGGCGACCGCGTCTACAACGACGCCGGCTTCGACCTGATGTACTTCCTGACGGGCTCGCCGACCTTCGAGCTCGATCTCCACGCAGGGATCCCGGTCTCGAGCTTGTACGATCCGCTGATCCTCGGCATCCGCGCCGGCGTGATCGGTCGCGTCAACTTGGGCCGCATCACCGCCCTGGTGTTCGATCCGTCGATCTACGTCGGTATCACCAACCGCGGCGCGCCGCACAACAACGGTCAAGGCATCGACCTGCCGTTCTGGTTCTATTTCCAGGCTACGGAGGTCGTGGTTCCGTTCGTGGGTAGCGCCTTGTCCGGTCCGTTCGACGAGTTCACGGACCAGTTCGTCATGCCGCTGGAAGGCGGTGTGCTGTTCGACGTGGCGCGCAACGTGGACGTTGGCTTCTCGCTCCGCTTCCACAACCTGATCGGTCGTCACGGCTCCGCCGATTGGCGCAGCCTGTACTTCCTCGGGCGGTTCCGGTTCTGATGCGCACCAGCTGGCTCGCCGCGGTGCTGTGCGGCGCCGTGGCTTGCGCGCAGCCTGCGGCGAAGCCGTCCGCTTTGCCCAGCAAGCCCTCGGCGCCGCCGCCTCAGCCGCGCCCGCCGAAGGAGCGACTGCTCGCGGCGCTGCGCCAGGTGGAGCGCCCGGCGCCGGTGCTGGATCTGCTCTCGCGCTCGGCCGCCAGTGTGCTGGACACGCGCCTGGCGTCGCTCACGCCCGAGCAACGCCAGGAGCTGCTCACGGGGGACCTGGTCGAGTCGATGCCGCTGCTCCACCTGCGCGCCGGGGGCAGCTCTGGCCGCGCCTTGCTGGTACTGGCCACGTCCCCGGCTGCGGTGCAGGAGCTGCCGCTCGCGTTCGAGCTGATGGGCCAGGTCAACGCGGAGGATCGCCTGCGGCCGGTGCAGCTGGCGCACGACATCGCGCAGCGCTCGGCTCGTCACTTCTTGCGTGACCGCGTGCTGGACGTCGCGGGCGCTCCGGCCAGCGAGCAACCGGCCTTACTGGCCGCGATTGAGCGCGCTGCCATCGCCGCGGAGCGGCCGGACATCGTGCGGCTCGCGCTGGAGGCGTGGGCTGCTGCCGGCGCGCCAGCCGAGGTGATGGCGCGCCTCGGCGCGGCGTGTGCCTTCGATGAAGACGAGAAATGCCTCGCCGAGGTGCTGAGCGGCTTTGGCGAGACGACGCCGGGTCACGCCAAGCTGGTGCAGCTGGATAAAGCGCTCGAGTCTCGCGCCGATGGCGATCCGTTGGTGAAGGCGTGGGCATTGCTTCAACTCGGCCGCTACGAAGAGGCGCGCCAGGCGTTGACGCCGCTCGGCGGCAGCGCCAGGACCGATCTGCGCGTCGCCGCCGGCTTGGCCGTCGCCATCAGCGAGGGTAGCGCTTGCCCGGGGCTCCAGCCGGAGGTTGGCTCACCACGCCTCTGCGCGGACGCGCTGCGCGCTCGCCCGGGGCTCGCGCCGGCGCTGGCAGATTTGGACGCCGCTTGGCAGTCTCGCGCTGGGCGCGATCCTGCGGCGATCGAGGCATACATCGGCCTCGGCCACGTCGTGCCGTGGGTGACGGAGCTGGCCTCGCCCAGCGACGGCGCGAACCTGCCACAGAGCTTCGAGCAGCGCCGCCTGGCGCTCGCCGCCGTGCTCGCGGAGCTGCCCGATCAGAAGCCGCTCGCCGTGTTCGCCTCCGCTCTGGCCGCCGGCATCGGCGCTGGGCTGCGCGTGGAGCGCGGCGAGCGACCGCGACTTGCGGCGAGCCAGCAGCAGGAGCTGTGGTTCGC
>JAEYOT010000448.1 GCA_023411445.1 Pseudomonadota bacterium | reverse complement strand
ACGCTGACGCGACCATCAAGGGCGCGATCACGACCGCCTTCCTCAGCACGATAGCGAGCGACGACAACCTGGGGATCTTGACCAAAGATCCCGATCCTTACCTGGCGTTCGTCGCCGACTACACGTGGGGCTCCAACGCGCACAAAGCGCGCACCGGCTGCTTGCTGCACGACGTCGTCAGCTTCGACTTGGATTCGTCGAAGGCGGCCGACTCGCGCCGTGCTGCCGAGCGCTTCATCCACTATTTGCACGGCGTGAACCCGCTCGGCCTCGTGTACCTGAGCAACATGGGACCGAGCGGCGCACACAACTCAGTCACCACTTTTTATCATATGTGGTTTCACGACAAGAGCCCGCTGTGGGACGAGGTCGGCGTGTCCACGTACGGCCCAGCGCCAGGCTTCCTCGTCGGCGGTCCGAACCCGAGCTACGACTGGGACGGCGTCTGCCCAGGCAACGCGATGTGCCCCGCCGAGCGCCCCAGCCCGCCTTACATGCAGCCGGCGCAAAAGAGCTACAAGAACTTCAACGACAGCTGGCCGGTGAACTCCTGGTCCGTCTCCGAGAACTCGAACGGCTACCAGGTGTACTACCTGCGGCTGCTCGCGAATTTCGTGAAGTGAGCCGGGGCGGGCGCTCCTTCATGACACGGAAGCTAGCGTTTCACGCCTAGAAACGCGTGCTCCATGCCGCCGTCGTGCAGCGGACGTGGGACGAGCTGGGCGCGGAAGCCCGCTTGCTCCAAGAGCGACGACCAAGTGGCACGCGAGAAGAGGCCTTCACGGTGCTGGTCGTAGTAGGCCTTGACCTCTCCGCGCTCGCGCAGCAACAGCGCGTACTCAGCCAGGCACACGCAGCCGCTCGCATCCGGCGCCCAGCTCCACGTCAGGCAGCGTAGCGCCCGCTCTCCGTCGTCGAGCTCGTGCAGCTCCGTGCTCTCGGTGAAGGACTCGCGATCGGCGTCGGGCACGAACAAGGCCACCCCGCCCGGCGCCAGGTGAGCATGCGCCGTGCGCATGGCCGCGAGCAACTCTTGCTCGCTCGTCATGTAACAGACTGCGTCGTGGACGAAGACGACGTCGAAGCTGCGCCCCAGCCGGAGCGTGCGCATGTCGCCAAGGGCGTGCTCGCACTCCGGGTTCAGCTGCCGACTGAGCTCGAGCATGCTAGGCGCGAGATCGGTGAGCGTGCAGGCGAAGCGGCGCTTCATGAACAGCGCGTTGTGCCCAGCGCCTGCCCCCAGCTCCAGCAGGCTGCGCGCGCTCGGCCGCGCGGTCATCAGGATGCGACCGTAGCAGTCCGCCTCGGCCTCGTGCTCGGCTGGCGGATCCAGCAAGCGATACCAGGTCACGAGTTGATCGTAGATGAGGGGCGTCATGGTGGCGTAAGGCCTACGCGGCGCGCTCGCCACCGGTTACATGTGAGCGCTCGCGGCCAGCGAAGACATTGCTGGCTGAGCTCCCTGGCTTGTGACTACGCTGAGCGCGATGTTCGTGATCGAGCTGATCTACAAAGTCGACCTGGCAGAGATCGACGCGGCCATGGGTGCACACATGACTTACCTGCGCCAGCAGTACGCGCAGGGTCGCTTCCTGGTCTCGGGCCGCAAGGTGCCGCGCGACGGCGGCATCATCTTGGCGCTGGGTGACAGCCGCGAACAAATCGAAGAGCTGGTCAAGGAGGACCCGTTCGTGGCCCGCGGCCTCGCGGACTACCGCATCATCGAGTTTCGTGAGAGCCAGAAGGCAGGCAGCGTCGACGCTCTGCTGGCCAAAGGCCGCGCTTCATGAAGCGCGAGCCCCGCAGCACGAAATAGGCGTGAATACCGCGGCTTTGAGCGCCGTCTATCACGCCGACTCTCCATCTCAGCGCTGAGGCCCTACGCGGCCGACGGGTCGAATGGTTGGTGAGAGAGCTTAACGCTGAGGGCTAGGCGTGGCGCGTTGTTGACAGCATTCGGCGCGCCGAATAGTAGGCAGAGTGAGAGGGAAGGTATCCCTAGGAGGAACTCGGAAATGCGGAAATCACACTTGGTATTGGGACTTGGGCTGCTCTTGGGCTCTGCGCACGCCATGGCTGAAGAGGAGGCTGCGGCGGATGCGGCTGAAGCGGCTCCCGCGGCCGAGGCTGCTCCGGAGGCGGAAGCTGAAGCTGCGCCGGCTGCGGACGCTGGCGGCGGCAAGGTGAAGTACGGCACCGCGGGTTGCGGTCTCGGTTCCATCATCTTTGGACCGGGCACCGGCATCGTGCAGATTCTGGCCGCCACCACCAACGGCACCTCCGCCAACCAGACGTTCGGTATCACCACCGGTACCAGCAACTGCGACGCCTCGGCGCCGGCAGAGAGCGCGAAGAACTTCGTGGAGACCAACCGCGTCGCGCTGGCGAAGGACATCTCGCGTGGCAAGGGTCAGACCTTGACCAGCCTGAGCACGCTGGCTGGCTGCGCGGACTCCAAGGCCGTCGGCAGCAAGCTGCGCAAGAACTTCAAGGTCATCTTCCCGAACGCGAAGGTGACGGACGAGAAGGTCAGCACGACCGTCGTCGACATGCTGAAGTCCGACGAGTCGCTCAGCTGCTCGAACCTCGGCTGATCTCAGCGGAGTGTGCAGGAGGCCGCGTCGGGTGCACCCCGATGCGGCCTTCGCCATTTCAGAAGTAGATGTAGCTCATCAGCTGGGCCGAGGCTGAGCGCCCTGCCAGCCTGCCCTCGGCGCCGAGCGCAAAGTCCCGCGTGTACTGCGCGCGGATCGCGCCGCGCGCCTCGAACACGTGCCACGGCCTCTGCTCTGGCAAGTACTGCCAAGCGCCGGTGAGCACGGCCCGCACGTCGTCGGAGAAGTGCAGGCGCAAGCCGCCGTAGGGGCCGACGCCGACACGAAAGATGTCGAAGAAGCCGGATTCGAGCGGCGCGTGCAGCTCGAGCTTGCCCAGCGCGAACAGCGTCAGCGCCCGCCCGAACGGCTCGAGCGCGAAGCCGCCCGCGACCATGGCGTAGGCGCCCACGCAGCCGTCGCAGCCCTCATCGAGCGCGCGCTTCACGCCAGTGTCCACCATCCACGATAGCTTCTTGTCGAAGCGCGTGAGCGGCGTGAGGGAGCGCACGCGGACGAGCGCGACATCCTCGAACGTGACCTTCGGCTCTTCCACGTAGTAGCGGAGGCTGCCGGACATGAACTCGATCTCCGAGCCATCGGGGTAACCCCGGGCAGGATCCGCCAAATCGTGCAGCGCTAGGCGGTAGCTCACGGTGTGAAAAAAACCGCCGTAGTGCTCGTAACCAGAGCCCAGGCCGACACGGGAGGAGCCGTGCCCGGAGTGCGGGTACTTGTCGACCGGCACCGGGATCGGCTGCTCGTCGCTGTCCAGATCGTAGCCAGCGCGACGCTCGAGCAGCGCTTGCTCGACCTCGATACCGCGCTGATCCATGTCGGAGCGCTGCTTGGTCAGCTCGCGCGCGTATTTGACCCCGACCAGGTCGATCGCAGCGTCCAAGACTCGCACCTGCTGGGTGGGGCTGAGCTGCGCGGAGAGCCGCGCGTGCGG
>JAEYOT010000220.1 GCA_023411445.1 Pseudomonadota bacterium | reverse complement strand
TTTCGAGCGGTTGGCGCTCGCCGGAGCGGATCGCGCTGCGGTGGGTAAGCTCCGCCAGCAATGGGGCATCGCCGAGGACGCCTTCGTGATCGGCTTCGTCGGCCGCTTCACGCGGGACAAGGGGATCGCGCAGCTAGTAGCGGCGTTCCGCGCCGCCGCCGACAAGGATGGCCGCCTGCGGCTGCTACTGGTCGGGGATCACGACGACACGGACCCTCTGCCGCAGGATGTTCGGCGAGCCATCACCAGCGATCCCCGCATCACCGTCACGGGCTTCGTCGACGAGCCCGCTACGTTGTACCCGACGATGGACGTCTTTGCGTTCACGAGTCTGCGCGAGGGCTTCCCGAACGCGCCGCTGGAGGCAGCGGCGGCGCGACTGCCCGTGATCGCCTTTCGTGCGATCGGTACGGTGGACGTGGTGGTGAGCGGTGAAACGGGCCTGCTGCTCAGCTTCGGTGATGAGGCTGCGCTGGCACGGGCTTTCCTCGACTATGCTGCGGATCCTGCACGGGTCGCGCGTGAAGGCGGGGCCGGGCACGCGCGCGCCCGCGACAAGTTCAGGCGCGAGGTCGTCTGGCGCGCGATCCACGAGGAGTACCAGCGCCTGCTGAGCTCACTCGACGCTCGCCGCCATCGATGAGAACATCCCGCAGCATGCTCCGCACCTGGTCGATCGCTCCGCTCATAGGCGCTTGCTGGGTTGGGGCCTGTGGAGGTGATGGCGGAGGAAACGACTCGGCGTCCGTGGCCGGAGCCGGAGCTCCACCGAGCCAGGGCGGAGCGGAGTCGACGCTCACCGCGGGGGAGGGCGGAGCGGAGTCGACCATCACCGCGGGGGAGGGCGGGGCAGAGTCGACCATCTCCGCTGGGGATGGTGGCGGTTCTGGTCATCCGGCGGTGGAAGGGGCAGAGGGTGGTGCTGGTGGGAGCGGGGCCGGCGCTGCTGGCGAAATGAGCGACTTCGCACCGACGTGCCACGACGGAGGTCCAGGTGATGGCGCGACATGCGCTAGCTTCTGCAACGGATGGTTCCCGATCTGTAAGCTGCACCCGGTGACCGCCGAACTTTACGCCGACGTGGCTGACTGTTTGGCAGACTGTCGAGAGTTCAGCCAAGAGCAGCTCTGCTGCCGTGGATACCACATCACGAACGCGCCCAAGAACCCCAATACCCATTGCAGCCACTCAGCTGGCATCAGGACTTGCCCGTGAGCGCTAGCCGTCCGCGCGCCTTCGTTTGGGGAGCTTCCGGTCACGCGAAGGTGGTGGCGGACGCGGCCCATGGCGCGTCCGAGCTCGAGGTGGTCGGTTTCATCGATGAGCGCCGACCGGAGCGGAGGGGGGAGACCCTTCTGGGCCTGCCGATCTTGGGAGGAGCCGAGGCTCTCGAAGGGCTGCGCGCGAGCGGAGTGACCCGCGTGCTGCTCGGTGTCGGCGACAACGACGCGCGCGTGCGCATCCTGCTCAGGGCGCGGGAGCTCGGCTTCACCGCTCCGCCGGTGATCCATCCTTGTAGCGTCGTCGCACGTGACGTGGTGGTGGGTGAGGGTACCGTGGTTCTGGCGGGTGCGATCGTGAACCCGGGCGCGAAGATCGGCGCTGCTGTCATCCTCAACACCGCCTGCAGCGTGGATCATGATTGCGAGCTCGGTGACGGGGTGCACCTGTCGCCGGGAGCCCGGTTGGCAGGTGCCGTTCGTGTCGGTCCGCTCAGCTGGATCGGCATTGGCAGTAGTGTCATTCAGTGCGTGTCTGTTGGCGCACGCACGTGGGTAGGGGCAGGCAGCGTGGTGGTGCGCAACCTGCCGGACGACTGCGTCGCTTACGGCTCCCCAGCCAGGCCGCAGCGGGCTCGTCACTGACTGGCGAACGGGGGCGCTCCGGTGAACTCCGGCATCGTGGCGTGGCCCGGCTGAGACACACCGCTGCGGTGCAGCACCGTAGCGAGGGTTTGCAGCAGGATGGCCAGGTCATGCCTTAGCGACCAGTTGTCCGCGTAGCGTACGTCCCAACCCAGGCGCTCCTCCCAGGTCGTGGCGTTGCGGCCGTTGACCTGAGCCAACCCCGTAATGCCTGGCAGCACGTTGTGGCGTCGCCGCTGCTCGACCGAGTAGCGCTCCAAGTAGCTGACTAAGAGGGGGCGCGGCCCCACTAGGCTCATCTGCCCCAGGACGACGTTGAGCAGCTGGGGCAGCTCATCCAAGCTGCTTGCGCGCAAGATCCGGCCGAGTCGCGTGAGGCGAGCAACGTCCGGCAAGAGCTCGCCGTCTGCTCCGCGCTCGTTTGTCATCGTGCGGAACTTGAAGATGCGAAACGGGCGGCCGTGCTTGCCGGGGCGGGTCTGACTGAACAAAACCGGACTGCCGAGCCAAACCCTCACTGCCGCTGCGGTACCGAGCATGACCGGTAGCGCGATCAGCAGCGAAGGCACGGCCACGCTCAGGTCCAAAGCGCGCTTCAATAAGAGCGGCAGGCCGGCCTGAGGGCTCAAGTCGGGAGACGCCGCTTCGATGGCCCGAACCAGCTGCTGGGCGTCGCTCACCACGTGCGTTGCCCAAGGGCCGGCCGCGCCTGGACCGACCACGCAGCGCATTGGCAAGCCTGCGATCCAGGCGGCTCGCAGCGCGCGCTGATCCGTCGCATCACACGCGATGATCAGCCGGGTAGGGGCTGCTCCCTGGCAGAGCTGCGCCAGCGCTCCGTCGCTCTCCAACGCCGTCACCTCTAGGCCCGCGCCCCGCAGCTGGGTGATAGCGTCCTGAGCCGTGGCCAGAGCGCCTTCAGCGCGGGGAACAGCGAAGAAGAGGGCTGAGGCCGCCACGGCGCGTGAGCGTAGTCCGTGCGCGGCGAATAGGCTACTACCGTCAGGCAACGGAAGCTGTTCATGCGCTCGCCCTCCCGCGTCGTCGTCACGCACCTCGTTCGGCATTGGCTCCCGCAAACGAAGACCTGGATCTACGAGCAGCTCCGCTGGCTCCCACCGGAGATCGAAGCGCACGTTTGCTGCGAACGCGTCGAGAACCTGGACCAATTTCCGTTCCCCAGGCTCCACGTGCTCGGCGACTCGCCGCGCTGGAGCCAGACGCTAGACCACTTGGGTAAGCGGACACGCCTCGGCGCCTTGCGCGCAGC
>JAEYOT010000338.1 GCA_023411445.1 Pseudomonadota bacterium | reverse complement strand
CGCCCAGGTCGAGTTCGTGCCGGAATTTCGCGAGCTGCGCAGGCGCCCGCTGCCACCGACCGGCTCCGCGCGCCCGCGCCTGCGGCTCACCTCCGCCGCCCCTGACGTGCACCAGGAGGGCGGCGGCTTCGCGGTCGGCGGCACCTTCTAAGCGCTCAGAGCGCCGTGACGGTGACGTTGTGGCGATCGATCGCGCGCTCGGCGGCTTCCACGCTCGTCGGCGAGCTGGCTTGGTCCCGCGTGAGCTCGCGCTCGCCGATGCCCAGTAGCCACAATAGCGCCTTGGGTGGAGAGAGCGCGAGGTCGTGCTCACGCGCGAACAGCCGTCCAAGCTCTAGCCCGTACGCGCGCATCAACGTCAGCGTGTCGATGCCGTCGAAGGCGCGCGCCTTGGGCCGGCTCGCGAGCGGCAGCAGCACGAGCGCCGCGAATAGCAAACGGTAGAGCCGCCGCAGGCGACGGAGACCGCTCGGATCGCGCTCCAGCACGCGCCTGAGAAAATGCACGTTGAGCGGTACGTGAAAGGCTTCGTCGCGCGTCAGGATGGTGAGCATGCGGCGCGCGGCGGGCTGCGTGACGTTGCCGAGCGCGAGCCGGTAGGTGGTCGAGCCGATCGTCTCGAACATCAGGTTCGTGAGCACGATGGTGTCCATGCGCCGCGCGCGCGCGTACACGCGATAGAACGTGCGCGTCACGCGCCCCATCGGCTCAAACGAACCGCCGAGCCCGCTCAAGAATTGCTCCAGTAGCTCGCGGTGCCAGCCCTCTTCGTTGCCGTACAGGCGCAGCACCTGCCCCAGCTCCGTATCCCAAGCGGCCACTTCGTCCGCCAGCTCGTGTGCTTGCCGGATGCCGGACTCCTCGGCGCGGAAGGCGGCGTTGAAGAACTTGACCGCGGCGCGGCGCTCTTCGTCGCTGCCGAAGCTGGGCGCGCCGAGCGGCTCTTCGTCCTCGTACATGCGGGCGGCGCGGCGTTCCAGCGCAGAGAGCCACCAGGAGGTGGGACGCGAGGTGGGCGCCGGCCGACTCACTCGGCGTGCCCCTGCTTCTCGTAGGCGGCGACGTAGAAGCCCGCCAGCTGCCGTAGCGGCGAGTCGCACAGGGCGTGCTCGGTGGCGCGAAACACGCGGCGTAGCAAGCTGCCGCGCATCAGCTTGGCGCTCGGCACCGTGATACGGACGCCGCGGGCGCCGATGAACCTGCAGCCCGGCGGGGTGAGCTCCTTGGCGCGCGCCGGTGAGTCGAAGCGCGTGTACACGTCGCTCTCCTTGGCGCCCTCGGCGATCTTGCCGGCGGGGCCGACGCGCTTGACCAGGCCGCGCAAGCTGTACGGGTTGTAGAACTCGGCCAGCACCACGCCGCGCGGCCGCGTGACGCGGGCCATCTCGGCGAGGGCCTTCTCGATCTCCGGGACGTGCGCCAGGACCTTGAAGGAGCAGGTTACGTCGAACTGATTGTCGTCGAAGGGCAGCTCCGTGGCGGAGCCCAGCTGCACGTCCAGCCCGCGCGCCTTGGCCTTCTCGAGCATGCCGGGCGAGAGGTCCACCCCCTTGGCCGTGCGCGCGAACTCGCGGATGCGCAGCAGCACGAGCCCGGTGCCGCAGCCCACCTCCAGGACGTCCCGCCCGAGGCCGAAGCGCGCGACGTACTCGGCCTCCAGCTCGTCGAGCAGCTCGTGGTAGCCGCCGGGATCGTTCTTGCCGCGCTCACGCTCGTACTCGGCGGCGAAGGCATCGTAGTAGGCGCGGTTCGCGTTGCTGCTGCCGGAAGCGTCCATCGCTGGCTCCTTTCCCGCGTTTCCGTCCCGCTGGCAAGCCCGGGTGGCGTCAGCCCTCGTGCTCGGCCGGCTCTTCCAGGCCTTCCTGGTCGGCGCTGCTCGGGCCTCGTCGCAGCGCTGTGCCGTGCGCGGCGCCGATCGGCACCTTGCTGGGATCTTCCACGTTACCGCACAGGGCGCCGCAAGCTGGGCAGATCGCCGCGGCGACGGGGGTGAGCGCGCTCAAGCCGCCGAGTAGCGGCGTCGGATCCTCGAGCTCGATCAGCGTGCCGTGGCCGCACATGGGACAGATCGTGAGATCTTCTTCCTCGTCCACGTCCAGGGTGGGGGCGCTGGGGCTGGGCGGGGCCGAGGCGAGCGGAGCGCTCTTGGCGGTGCTGCGGAGGAAGAAGCCGAGCAGCTGCGCCGCGATGGCCAAGCCGATGGCGGCCAAGAACCAAGTCGACGCGCGATTGACACGGACCGCATAGAGCAGTGCCACTGCCAGGATGGCGACGCCGATCAGGTCGCGAGCCCGGGCGCTCTCCACGCGCGCTGGGCCGCGCACCAAGCCGACCTTGCGCCACAGCACGAGCGCGCGCAGCGTGAGCACGACCGCCACCGCCGTCGCGGCAAACTCCAGGCTGGGAAGCTCGTCGAGCACGAGCCCCCTTATAGCAACCGTGCCGCGCGGAAGGCGCCGGCAATTGTGACCGGCCCGCCGTCGGACTAAGTTGCAGCCGGATGCCGCGGCGCTCCGACCTTCGCATCATCGGCGCGGCCGAGTACGTGGACTTTCCGGACTGGGGGATCCGCCAGCTGAGCGCGCGCGTGGACACGGGGGCACGCACTAGCGCGCTCCACGTAGAAAACGTAAAGCTCTTGCCTCACTCGCGCGTGCGCTTCGACGTGCGCCTCCGCCGCGACGATCCGACGGCTCGCGTGACCGTGGAGACGGCAGTGTCGCGTCGCGCCCCGGTGCGTTCCAGCTCCGGTCAGACCGAGACGCGCTTGTTCGTGAAGGCGCACGTTCGGCTGGGGGAGCAGGAGCAGCAAATCGAAGTGGGCCTCGTGGATCGCCGCAACATGCTCTATCGCATGTTGCTCGGCCGGAGCGCCTTGGCGCGCCGGTTCCTCGTCGACGTGACCAAGCGCTACGCTCTGGCTCCGGGTTCCCGCGCTAAGCTACCCGCTCGGAGCAAGCGCGCATGAAGCCCGGCGATCACCCCGAGTTCTTTCGTTTCCCGCCGCCCGAGGGCCGCTCGCGCGAGAGCACCATCGTGCTCGGCAAAGACGGCCGCTTTTTCCACGACGGGGAACCCGTGAGCCATCAGGGGATGCAGCGCGCGTTCGCGTCTTGGCTGCGTCGCCACCCGGACGACGGCCGCTACATCCTCAGCAACGGCTACGACTGGACCTACCTGACCGTGGAGGGCGCCGCACGCTTCGTGGAGGCGGTGCGCAGCGACGCGGGCCGGCCGGTGCTGGTGCTGTTCGACGGCATCGAGCGGCCGCTGGACCCGACCGAGCTCCGCGTGGACGCCGCGGGAGCGCTGTCGGTCGCGTTGCCTGACGGCGAGCCGGCCGCTCTTACGGCGGCGGCTCAGCTTCAGCTCGAGCCCTGGCTCGCTGAGCGTGATGGAGTGGTCGGGCTGCGCGTCGGTAGCGACTTTTTCCCGCTCGCCGGGGCCTGAAATCCCCCGAATTCGTGAGGATCCGCGTCGGCGGGGGCCGGCTCGTGATAAGTCTCCCGGCCCATGCGAGTCCTGGTCGCCGACCGCCTATCTGAAAGCAGCCTCGATGAAATGCGGACCCTGGGGGTGGAGGTCAGCTACGAGCCGGAGCTCGAAGCGGCGGAGCTGCCCGCCCGACTAGCGGGGATCAACGTGCTCGTCGTGCGCGGTACGCAGGTCAGCAAGGAGGCCTTCGACGCCGGCAGCGCCCTGAATCTGGTGATCCGCGCCGGCGCCGGCGTGAAGAACATCGACGTGGCCACCGCCAGTGAGCGAGGCATCTACGTCGCCAATTGCCCGGGCAAGAACGCTTCGGCGGTCGCCGAGCTGACCTTCGCCCTGATCGGCTGCCTGGACCGCCGCATCCCGGACGGCGTGGCCAGCTTGCGCGCCGGCCGCTGGGAGAAGAACGAGTACGCGCGCGCGGTGGGCCTCCGCGGCCGCTCGCTCGGCATCCTGGGGCTCGGGCACGTCGGGCGGGCGGTGCTGAAGATCGCGCAGGCGTTCGAGCTGGAGTGCTTCGCCTACAGTCGCTCGCTCACCGCTGCCAAGGCGGCGGAGCTGGGCGTCACGCGCGTGAGCTCGCCGGCCGAGCTGGCCAAGCGCTCCGACATCTTCACCGTGCACCTGGAGCTCACGGACAAGACGCGCAAAATCGTGGATCGCAACGTGCTGTCCCAGCTCAAAAACGGCGCGTTCTTCATCAACACCGCGCGCGACGAGCTGGTGGACTACGACGCGCTGCTCGAGCTGATCCCGCAGAAGAGCCTGCGCGTCGGGCTGGACGTGCTGCCAGGCGAGCCGGAGACGCGTAGCTCCACCTATGAGCACCCGATCTTGAGCTCGGGGCTCGTTTACGCCGTGCCGCACATCGGCGCGTCCACGGACCAAGCGCAGATCGCGATCGCCAACGAAACCGTGCGCATCCTGCGGAGCTTCTTGACCAAGGGCGAGGTCCCGAACGTGGTGAACATCGCTGAGAGCTCCTGGTCGCGTTACCAGCTCGTGGTCCGCCACGTGGATCAGGTGGGCGCGCTCGCCAACGTGCTGGGCGTGCTCAAGCGTCACGGCATCAACGTGCAGGAGCTGGACAACACCGTGTTCGAAGGGGCGCGCGCAGCGTGTGCCAAGATTCGCCTCAGCAGCCGGCCGAGCGACGCTTGTCTGTCGGAGATCATGGCCTTCTCCGGTGAAGTGCTGCACGTGGACCTGGTGACCCTGCCCAACCTGGCGTGAGCCGCGGGAGCACCTTTTCCGCGGTCGAGTGCTCCTGACTACAGTGATACTGTAACTCCGGAGTGGGCTGCTGTTTCGGGGTGGCTTCCAAAGCGTGGCTGGCCCCCGAATACCTGGACGGGAGGGCAGGGGGAGCGCCTTGCATGGGGCGGCCTCGTTGGGTAGAGTGCGCCCCGACAATTTGGGTGGATCCCTCGGACCCGCTCTTTTTAGAGGGTCCGTTTTTTTTTGCTCAAAGTCACCCCAAGCTCCCTGTCTAAGTCTCCGTAACCATGACGATTGCCCACGTGAAGCTGCCCGGCCTCGATCGCGAGCGTTTGCTCGCGGCGGTAGAGCCGATCTTGGCGGCGCACCGAGTGGACGGCGTGGAGTTGGTGTTCAAGACGGATTCGGGCGGCTGGGTGCTCATCCTCACGATCGAGAAGCCCGGCGAGCGCGTGCCCGGCGCCGGCATCACCATCGACTTGTGCGGGGAGATCTCGCGCGAGCTGTCGGCCGCGCTGGACGTGGCGGACTGTATTCCCCAGCGCTATCGGCTCGAGGTCGGCTCGCCTGGCGTGGAGCGCGCGCTCTACAGCTTGGGCGACTACGAGCGCTTCGCCAGTCAACCGGTGAAGCTCAAGCTCAAGCAGCCGCGAAACAGCGAGTACACCCTGCTGGGTAC
>JAEYOT010000314.1 GCA_023411445.1 Pseudomonadota bacterium | reverse complement strand
CCCATTGTCCACGCGGTAAAACCACGAGTCGCTGTTACCGCTCGAGTTGGTGTGAACGCGGAAGAAGAGATTGTAAGCGCCGCCTGCTGCTTCGAATGGATACTCGGCCTCGTCACCACTGGTGCTGGCATTGCTGCTCGTGACCGTGGTTTCCACATAGCCGCGCCCCGAGAAGCCGGCTTTGCTCTTCCTGTCCCAAACGTAGTGACCCCTGCCGCTCGTGCGACACTCGCTCTCGAAGTACAGCGGTGTCGGGCAATTGTAGGCGGCTCCGCCCACGCCAGTCGGCGCGGCGCTGCCGTCGATCAGTATGCCGAACTTGTCGATGTTGAGGCCATCCTCACGATTGGCAATTTCTAGCGTATGATTGCCAGGGCCCATGTATTGCCCGGGTGCGCTGACCCAGCGCCAGCCGCTCCCCGCGGGGATGTCGTTGACCGTGATCCAGCTCCCGCCATCGATGCGATAGAAGAACGAGTCGTCCGCTCCGCTATTGTTCGTGTTGACGCGAAACCACGGAACGAACGTGCCATGCCGGTACGCTTTGAAAGTGTAGGTAGCGCGATCGGTGCTGGTGTTGTTGAACGTAGCAGCGGTGGTGTTGCCTGCGCTGCGTACGTAGCCAGCTCCGGAAAAGCCGGCAATGCTGGTCTGCTGGCTGGCGTAGCTGCCCGATGCGCCGTCAGGGCACTCCGTTTCAATGTAGGCGTTTCGGTAGAACTGAGCTTCTGCGCTGCTTGCCGTGGCGGCAATGAACAGCGAGAGCGCAAGGCGCAAGAATACTGACATGGTCCCTCTTTCCATTCGACTTGATCTCCCACAACCGGTTGATTTGAGCGTCGCGCCGGATACGCCAATCGATGGGCGTAAGCTCGAAGCGCGCTCGTTGCATGCACTTCACCCGACCCCGCGGCGCGGACTGGGTGTTCGTGATCTCCCGACTAGGCTCGTGTGCTGTCGCTCGTGTGTCGTGCGACGGTGACGTTCTTTATGTTTCGTTGAAGCTGCTGGCTCTCTCTCCGTCCTCGCTGGCACGTCGGCCGAGTGGGGCACTGATGCGCTAGGCGCATGAGGGTCACGTACGGAGAACGGGCGCGCGGGCTTCGGAGTCGCAGCTGCGTCCCGTTTTTTTTGTGGCTGGCGTCCCGTCGGCTGGTGCGGTGGACATCTGACGGAGGCGCCTCGCAAGTTGGGCTAAGCTGCGCCGCGGCATGGAAGAAGGCTCTGGAGACGGCTCGCCCGAACAAGCGGCAGTCTGCTACCGGCTGGGCAGCGACCGCTACCCGGAGATCCGCTGTACTTGGCCCGAGTTCTCGCGAGCGTTTCAAGAGCACGCCGCCACGGACATCGCGGCCCAGCCGACGGTCGACGACTACGTGCGGCTGGCATGCCTGGCGGACCTGCCCGGAGCGACGCGCGTCCTCGATCGCGACTACATCGAGCCCCTGCGGCGTCGATTGTCGAAGGTCTGCGTGAGGCCAGAGGTGACGGATGCGGCCCTCCAGGAGCTGCGCGAGAAGCTGCTGCTACCTCCTTCTCCGCGGCTGGCCTCGTATCGACCCACCGGGGACTTTCGGGTCTGGCTACGGGTCGTGGCGGTGCGGATCGCCATCGATGTCGCACGCTCTGCCGGCGTGAAGGAGAAGCGGCGAGATGAGCTGCACGAGCACCTGGAAGCGATGATCACGCTCGGCCCGGAGCAGCACCTCGTGAAAGAGGAGTGGCGCGTCTTGGTGCGGAGCTCCCTTCAGGCAGCCGTGAAGCGACTGCCTGAAGGGGAACGGCATGCGCTCCGGATGCACACGCTGGCAGGGGCGAGCATCGATCAGATCGGTCTCGTGCTGTCCGTGCACCGCGCGACCGCGGCGCGGTGGTTGCTCGCCGCCAAGGACAAGCTGCGCGTCCTTCTGCGCGAAGAGCTGGCGGCCAGAATCGGCTCGCCTTGCTCGGGCGCGGAATCCTTGCTCGATGACATGCCGAGCCGGCTCGACGTGAGCCTGTCGCGCGTGTTCGGCACGACGGGAGTGTTCGTCTGACGGCCGCGTCACAAACCATGCGCGCCCACGAGTGCATCGCAGAGGAGCAGTGGATCGAGCTCGCGAGCGGCGGGTGCGATGGCGAGCGCGCGTTCAGCCTGCTCGCCGCGGTCGAGGGCTGCGCGGATTGTCACGCGCTGATGCTCGAAGCGGTGCGCGCCCTCGCCGAACCCCCGTGCGGGCGGAACATGTGGAGCTCCCCGAACGAAGCGGCGCTGCGCTGGGAGGTCGGCGCGCTCGTCGCCAATCGTTACCGCATCGTGCGTTGCCTAGGCAGTGGTGGCATGGGCGACGTCTACGAGGCGTCGGATATCGAGCTGACACAACGGGTCGCGCTCAAGACCATCGCCGCCAGCTTCTCTCGACACGAGACGAGCTTGGAGCGGTTGAAGCAAGAGGTGAGGCTGGCTCGGCGCGTGGTGCACCCGAACGTGTGCCGAGTGCTCGAATTCGGGTGCCATCGCGAGCCCGGAGGCAACCGCTACTTTCTGACCATGGAGCTGCTCGACGGCGAGCTTCTGAGCACGGCGCTCCGTCGCGAAGGGCGCATGGCGCCGCAGGCGGCACGGGAGATCGCGCGACAGATCGCCGAGGGGCTGCGAGCGATCCACGCCCAGAACGTCGTTCACCGCGACGTGAAGGCCAGCAATATCTTGCTGACCAATGGGGAAGGCGGGCAAGCAGCGTACGGGCGACGTGCGGTCTTACTCGACTTCGGCATCGCCCGCTCGCTCGACGAGCACGCTCAGCCGCTCACGACCCACGGCCGCGTCGGGACACCGGACTACATGGCTCCGGAACAGGTCCGTGGCGAAGCGGTCTCGCCCGCGACCGACGTGTATGCGTTGGGCGTGGTCTTGTTCGAGCTGCTCTGCGGTCAGTTGCCGCGCGACGGCGGGCGCGGACGCTCGCCGTGGGCCACTGCGCCGTGCCCGAACCAGCTGCCATCGTCGCCAGCAGCGCTGGCAGGCGTACCGCCGGAGCTCGCGGCGGTCGTGCGGTGGTGCCTCGCGCCCGACCCAGCGGCGCGACCTCAGACGATGGGGGTGCTGCTGCACGCGCTGAAGCAGATCGAGCACGACGGTAGGGTGGCGCCGCGCCCTGAGCGTCCTCACCGCAGCCCGGCTGCGTACGTCAGCGCGGTCGGTTGTGTGCTGCTGGCGCTCGTGCTGGCAGTGAGCGGTATCGCGTTCATGCGCTCCGAGCCGGAAATCCCGAGCGGAGACGCGGAGGCTTCTCGAGCGGCGTCGCTCGCCGCTACCGGCGCCAGCGCCCAGTCGCTCCCGGCGGGCGAGGCGCAGCCGTCGGGCAGCGCTGAGCGTGCAACTCGAGCGGCCGTGCTGAGCGAGGATGCTGCGCCGGATGATGAGCGTGGTCGCAAGGTTTCAGCGCGAGAGACGCCGCCGCCAGGCCGCTCCGCTCCGGACGCTCAGCGGCAGCGCTGCTCGCCACCCTATTACTACGAGCAGGGGATCCGCATTTACCGAAGGGAGTGCCTCTAGCTTCGCGGAGGCTTTGCGCGTCAGAAGCCGTCCGGGGCCTCGACCGCACCTTCAGCGTCGTTGCCCCAGCATTGCACCTTGCCGTCCGCCGCGCGCACGCCGCAGCTGTGAAACGTCCCGACGCTGACGTGATCGAAGGCAACCTCGCTCGGAACGTCGCTCACGCTGCCATCGAAGTCGCGCCCCCAGCAGGTGACGTAGCTCGTCGCGTCCAGCACGCCGCAGGTATGATAGGTGCCCGCGCTCACGCTCTTGAAGGCCACGCCGAGCGGCGCGTCGCTGACCTCCCCGAAGTCGTCGTCACCCCAGCAGACGACGTGGCCATCGGCCTCGCGAACGGCACAGGTGTGCTCGCCCGCGCTCACGCTCTTGAATGGCACGTCGGTCGGGTAGGTCGGCTCGCCCTGGAATCCGAAGCCCCAACAGACCACGTGCCTGTCCACCGCTCGCACTCCACAGCTGTGAGCGTTGCCCGCGCTCACGCTGAGAAATGCGACGTCGTGCGGCGTGGCCGTGACTTGCCCGAAGTCGCCCGGGAGGCCATCGTCGCGCCCCCAGCACATCACGTGGCCGTCGCTCGCTCGGATGCCGCAGCTGTGCGTGCCACCGGCGCTGATGCTGCTGAACACCACGTCGCTCGGCGGGCTCGCCTCGCCATCGCTGTTGCAGCCCCAGCACTCAGCGTGACCGTCCGCGTCCCGGATGCCGCAAACCGCCGAGCCCGCGTCGAGCGCGATGAATGCCACGTCCGGCACTTCGCTTTCGTTGCAGAAGTCCGCTCCCCAGCAAGCGATCGCAGCATCGGACGCGCGCCGCGCGCAAGTGAGGTTGCTCGCGGCACTGACGATCGACTTCGGCGCGCACTCGGCGACGGCGCTACCCGCCGTCGAGCAATCACCGCAGACGCGGTCGCGCGCTGCGTTAGGGGCAACGAGCTCGAATTGCTCGTCGGAGCACACGGTCCACGGCGTGCATTCGCTGGCGTTGTCCGCGCTGCTGAACGACTCGCTCGAGCACGGGCGGCACTCGCGATCCGAGGTGTCGGTAGGCAGCGCAGAGACATAGCTGCCTGGTGGGCACACCGTCAGGGGCGCGCATGTGCGGTCCGACGCTGCGGTCGCAGGAGCGCTCTCGTACTCAGCGCTCCCGCACTCGGTGAGCGGAACGCACGACGCGCCGCTCGCGAAATGGTCAAGATCGCAGGCGACGCAGACGCGGTCGCGCGTGGCGCTCGGAGCCGCGCTTTGCACCTCGTCGGCGCCGCACCGCTGCCAAGAGCGGCAGAACGCAGCGTTTTCTTCTGCGCTGAACGTGCCCTCGTCACAAAGCGCGCATTGTCGATCGCTCCAAGGCGTCGCTTCGAGGGCGACGTATTCGCCTGCGACGCACGTCGTCAGCGCTTGGCATCGCCGGTCGCTGTGCGGGCTCGGGGCGCGACGTTCGTACTCCTCGTCGCCGCACACTGTCAGCTCGTGGCAGGCCCCATCGAGCTCGTACTGGTCACTACTGCAGCCCGAGCAGCTCGAGCCCTGCTCCGCCAGCTCGCTCGTGGGCACGCACCGGTCCTCGCAGCGCTGCGTGTTTTCTGGACAACCCGCGGCGATGCTCTCGCGATCCAGAGTGAGCGTACAACTCGGCAGGCTGGCCAGCAGCGCGGCCAAGACGAGCAGCGGTGCTCCTGCCGTCGGGCTCGTCAAAAATGCACCCGCCCGCCCACGTAACGCGGCTGGATGACGACGGCAGCCGCGGGCGCGGCAGCAGGTGCTCTCGTGAGGATGCGGATGACGCCGTAGCCGAGGGCGGCGCCGCCGAGCACGAACAAGCCATCGGCGACCAGGCTCTTCGTGAAGATGCGGTCTTGACGCTCGGCGCTGCATTGGGGAGAGCACGTCTGCTTCGCGTTCTCGAGGTCGCTTCGTGCGTCGAGAGCCACGGCCAGGCCCCCGACACCCAGCAACAGCCCGACGCCGAACGGCGCATAGTCCGCGAGCGATAGCGCTCTCTCGGGCGGAGCCACGGGCTGTGGGTACGGCGTGAGCGGGTCCGGGGCGGCGGGTGCGCTGCGCGACATGCGGTGCACCGGCGCGGGCTCGGCGCGGCCTTCCAGCGCTTGCAGCGTCGCCTGGACCGCGCGGTTCTTCTCGCCCACACGCAGCACGATGGTCGTGTCGAGCGGTTGCTTGCCGTCACTTTCGAAGCGGAGCTGATGGACGCCCGGGTCGAGCGCGATGGCTCGTCCGGTGAGGGGACCGAGCAAGAGCGCGCCGCCGTCGTAAACGCGAACGTCGCTCAAATCCGCGCCCCCCGACTCCGCGGCGAACACGACGGACGGTGTGTCTCGCTCCACCTCTTCGAGCAGGGTCGCGCACGCTTCACGCAGCACGGGACTGCACGCGGGGTGCAAGCAGCTTTGCAGGTGCTTGCTGGCCGCTAGCAGGCTGCCTTGCCCGCGCAGGATCTGGCCGTCTTTGTGGTGCGCTATGCAGCGATCCCCGTCCGGCACGCCAGCGTCCGCAGGGGGTTCTGCTCTAGCTTGCCAAGCTACGAGAACCTTCGCGGTCAGTACGAGTCCGAACAGCGCTCGGTAAAACATGAGACGAACTGGAGGCACTCCGTAGCGGCAGCAGCGCTTTGCTGCTACCTCGTTCACCAAGCCAAGCGCCGGCAAAGTAGCAAGAACGCTCGCTAGCCCAAAGCCAAACGAAGGATGCATCCGCGCGCGTCCGTCGCTGCGCGCACGCTGCTCGCTCCGCTCGAGCTCGCGATGGTGTTTCGTGGCGAAGTCGATCTGGCCTCCGTGGCAGATCGCATCACGATCACGCTGTGTTTGCCGGGCCACCACGATGCATGGCTGGGCTGCATCGACCAGCCATCTCGGAACCGGGCGACGCGCCAGCAGCCATTGGCAAGACCCTCCGGTGCAGGCGCTCCCGCCTCCGCCTTGCCGTAGGACCAACGGACGAGCCCGGGCGCTAGGCTGGCTGGCCGGCAGCGTGGGGAGACAAAACGAAAGCGCCGGCGGGTCGTGCGACTGCCGGCGCTTTCTTCTCCATTTCTGGAGCGGGTGAA
>JAEYOT010000285.1 GCA_023411445.1 Pseudomonadota bacterium | reverse complement strand
GGCGTCCAGCGCGGGCTGCCAGCACCGGCGCTTCACGGCGCCGGTGTAGCGAGCGACCGTGGCCTGGATCTGCCCGCCGTCCAACTGCCCGCCGCCGCTGGTCGAACCCGAAGGTCCGCCCGTGGAGGGGCCGCTGGAAGGGCCGAGGTTATTCAGGCCGCTCAGGCCCTTCAAGCCCGTGTTCTGCTTCGAGGCGTCGCTTTCAGATCCTGTTTGCGGCTTGGTCCCGCCGCCAGTGCTCGGCTTCTTCGGCGTGGTGGGATCCACCGCCGCCACGGCTTCCGGCTCGGCGTTGCTGGCGGCCTGCGGGCTCGTCGTGGTCTCGGTGCTCTTCGCGGGCACCTCGACGATCTTCTCGACGATCCTCGTCTCCGGCGGCTTCTGCCCGCCGAACAGCACGAAGCCGAGCGTGAGGCCGAGGCCGATGGCGATCACCATCGCCACCCAGACCATCGGTGAGGTGCCGCGACGCGGCGGCACCAGCGCCGAGATGTCGTCCGTGACGAGCGCGGCGCCCGTGACAGCGCTCGGCGTCTGGGGGGCCAGCGCTTCGACGGCCGCAGCTGCGGCGGCAGGCTTCGCCGTCGCGTCGAGCACGTCCGAAGTGGGCGGCGTAAACGGGGTGAGCGACGCTCGCGCGCTCGACACGCCCTCCTCGACGATGGCCACCAGCTCTGGGTACGTCTTCAGCGGGCGCCAGTCTTCGAAGCCGTCGCGCCACACGAGCGACTCCTTATCGACAGCGCCCGACGCGGCCTTGCTGCGCAGCTCGCTCAAGCGAATCGGACCGACAGGAACGCCGTTGATGCCGACGAACCACTCGTCGCCTGGCATGGCCAGCTGCTGCGCGGCGTCCGTCGCAGCATCGCTGCCGCCGAACGCTTGAGTGAAGGCGCCAGCGAGCGCGCCAGCGTCGGCCATGCGCGTCACCTCGTCGTCGCTCTCGAAATCCCGCGGCATCTCCTGCGGCGCGACCGAAGCGGACGGCGGGGCGCTCTCAGGCGCCTCCACGCGCGCCGCCTCTTGGATGACAGGCTCGGGCGCTTCTACCTTGGCAGCCTGCGGCGCCGGAGCAGCCTGCGGCGCCGACGCAGCTTTGGGTGAGCTGGGCGCCGCTTTCGGCGCACTGGGTGCCGCCTTTGGCGCGCTGGGTGCCGGCTTGGGCACCGTGGACGCGGGCTTGAGCGCGCTCGGCGCAGGCTTGAGCCCGCTCGGCGCAGGCTTGAGCGCGCTCGGCGCAGGCTTGGGCGCACCGGGACGAGGTGGCGGCGCGGCAGGTTTGGGTCCTGCACCGATAGCCTTGCCGGGAGGCGGTCGCGGCGCTGGCAGCGGCGCGCCCTTGGCGCTCGGCGGCTTGCCCGGCAGGCTGACGCGCGGAGCAGTGGGCGACGGCGCGGTGGCGCGCGGCGCGGCGGGTGACGGTGCAGCTCCGGCCGTTGGCGCTACCGTCGGTAGCGAGGAAGGCGGTGGCGGTGGCGCCGAGCTCTCCAGCTCGTTGAGCTGCGCCGGCGGCTCGCTATCGAGTGGCCCCGTTGAAGCCATGGCGCTCGAGACCTGAATCATGAAGCCGCACTTGCGACACTTCATGCGCACGGACCGCCCCGCCACTTTCTCGTCGGCGATCTGGTACTTCGCTTTACAGCTGGGACAGAGAAACTTCATTCAGCGGAGCGCCGTCACACGAAGAGATGGAGGTTCGGGAAACCGAGCAATTCAGGAGAAGTAAGGTCGATGATGGCGAAACTCAGGTAGCGGATGAAGCGGCCTCGTCATGACCGCAACCCACGAGACTGAAAAAGCGGTCAGAGCTTAGCCCGGGGTCAAAAAGACGCGCCCAAGAAAATGCGGTCCTTCGCGTGCCTTGCGCCATCCCCGATCTCATCCCGGGAACGGCCAGCAAAGGGCGGACTTTGGCCCGGCGTCGGGGCTCACAGCAAGTTGAGAAGGTGCTCTCGAATCGTTTGCTTGGTCTCCTCGTCGGGGGCCAGGGACAACGCCCGCTCCCACATTTCGACGGCCTTATTACGAAAACCGGCCTTCTGGTACAGGATGGCGAGGTTCTTTACGGCCGGAAAGTGTCGAGAATTCACCTCGACGGCCGTTTCGAGCTCGCTGACCGCGTCGTACACACGGCCTAGCTTTCCGTACAGCAGGCCGAGGTGAAAATGAAGGCGGTAAGCGAGCGGATCGATCCCAATGCCACGCTTGAGGTGCTCGATCGCCTCGTCCAGGCGACCGGCCTTGTATGCCTCGACGCCAGCGTTCAAGGCGGCTTCTGCTTCGCCCGATACGTCGGGCGCCTCCGTTGGCCCGAGCTTGCGCAGGCTCGCGTCAACGGCGGCTAGGACCTCTGCGATGCGAAACGGCTTCTCGATGAAGTGATCGACGCCGCAGCTCTGCTTTAGATCTTCCGCATAGCGCCAGCCCCGATAAACGGCGCTCACCATGATGATGGGGATCTGCCCGTAGCGCTGGCTGCCCTTGATGCGTCGCGCAATCTCGAAGCCATGCACCTCGGGCAGCATTGCGTCGAGCACGATCAAATCCGGGTGCCGTTCCTTGACGAGCCTGAGCGCTGAGAGGCCCCGGTCGGCCTCCACCACGTGGTGACCGGCGCGCGTGAGCAGCCGCACCAGCATCTTGCGGATCTCCGTCTCGTCGTCCACCACCAGGATGGTCTTCCCGGACGGCTCCGTCGCTGCGGGGCTCGAGCCGTGCTCGGGCAAGTCCGTTACCACGCTGAGCTCTGGCGAGATCGCGCCGAAGTCCGTCGACTCGACCTCTTCCTGACGAGAGAGCGCTTCGACCTCGTCATCCACGACGACGCCAGGGGCGTCGAGCGGGCGCGCGTCGGCGCTCAAATCATAGGGGAACGCGCGAGCCTCGTTGGGCGCGTCCGCGTTGATGCCCAGCTTCTTGAGCACGTCCTGGGGGCAGTGCGGACCGATGTAGTACTGCTCGCCGCGCGTCTTCTTGTCGTAAGCCTCTTCGATCACGGCGGAGAGCGGGCCCTCGAGCGCGACGTACGGGTACACCTTCTTCCCCGTCACGAACTCGAGCTCGTCGAGCACCTTCTTCTCGCGCGGGTTGGCCATCGCGATGAAGAGGCGATCGTCGCGCACCAGCACCGGCAAGATCAGGTGCTTCTCGGCGATCTCTCGCGGCAAGAGCTCGAGATCCTCCAGCCGCAAGCAGACCTGCCCGAGGTCGATACCTGGGATGCCGTGTTGCTCACTCAGCGCCTTGAGCGCGGCGACGTCCGAGATGGCGCCGGAGGCAGCCAGGCGCGACGCCAAGCGGCCGCCCTTGTTCTCGGCGAGCGCCCGCTCCAGCTCCTCAGGGCTGAGCGCCCTTTGCCGCAGCAGGATCTTTCCGAGCTGCTTCTTCTCAGTCATGAGGGATGGTTAGTATCGGGCAACTTCCGAAAAACTGCGAGTCGTTCTGCAGCGAACGCTGCGTAGCTTCCGGCCATGATGGCAGCGCGCGCCTCGCGCATGAGCCGCGCGTACAAGCACAAGTTGTGCTCGCTCAGCATGCGCAACGCCAGGATCTCGCCGGCCACGAACAAGTGGCGCAGGTAGGCGCGACTGTACCCCCCGCGACACGCAGCGCAGCTGCAGCTGGGATCGAGTGGGAGCGGGTCGTCGCGGTAGCGGGCGTTCTTGATCGTGACCTTGCCGGACCACGTGAAGGCCTGGCCGTTTCTGGCGTTGCGTGTCGGCATGACACAATCGAACAGGTCGATCCCAGCGCCGACGGCGATCAGCAGGTCCTCCGGCGTGCCGACGCCCATCAGGTAGCGGGGGCGAGCCGCGTCCAGCTTGTGGGCGATCTGCACCAGCGCGCGGTGCATGTGCTCCGGTGGCTCACCCACGCTGAAGCCGCCGAGCGCCAGCCCTTGAAACGGCAGCTTACCCAGCGTCTCCGCGTGCGCGAGCCGCAGCTCCACGTTGGTGCCCCCCTGGATGATCCCGAACAGCGCTTGCCCAGGGCTCTGCGCTTTGAGGCAGCGCTCTGCCCAGCGCGTGGTCCGCTCGACCGCGGCCAGCACGTCCGCGAGCGCGGCGTTGCCAGGGGGGCAGACGTCCAGCTGCATGGCCACGTCGGAGCCGAGCAGACCTTGGATGCGCATGGCTTCCTCGGGCGTCAGCTTCAAGCGCTTGCCGTCCAAGTGCGACGAGAACTCGAAGCCGTCCTCGGTCATCTTGGTGCGCTCGGCCAGCGAGAACGCCTGAAAGCCGCCCGAGTCCGTGGCGATGGCGTGAGGCCAGCGCGCGAAGGCGTGCAGACCGCCGAGCTCGGCTACTCGCTCCGGCCCGGGTCGTAGCCAGAGGTGGTACGTGTTCATGATCTGCATGCGAGCGCCGGTGGCCGCCACTTCGTCGGCCGAGAGCGCCTTCACGGAGGCCTGCGTGCCGACCGGCATGAACGCCGGCGTCGGCACGTCCCCGTGACGCGTGCAGATGTAGCCCGCGCGCGCGTGCCCACAGCTGCCTTCGAGGCGATAACTGACGCTCACGCTCGCCTCGGAAGCCACATGGCGTCGCCGAAAGACAGGAAGCGGTAGCGCTCTGCGAGCGCCGCTCGGTAGGCAGCGTGCATGTGGTCTAGCCCCGCGAAGGCGGCTACGAGCGCTAGCAGCGTGCTCTTAGGTTGGTGAAAGTTGGTGAGCAAAGCGTCCACTACTTGAAAACCGAAGCCTGGCTGAATCAACAAGCGCGTCGTCGTCGCTTGCGGCACGACGTGACCGGGGCGCGTCG
>JAEYOT010000250.1 GCA_023411445.1 Pseudomonadota bacterium | reverse complement strand
CGCCGCCGGAGCACTCCCGGCACATGGTGCCGCTCTCGTAGCAGTACTTCTTCGAGGCATCCTTGCAAGGATTGCCGGCGCTGGTGCAGACCCCGTTCTTGCAGGTCTCGTCGCCGGTGCACAGCTTGCTGTCGCTCGGGCACGTCATGCCGTCCGTATCGCGGGTGCAGGTGTCGTCCGTCTCCACCTCCACGTCGCTCACGCACTTACCCGCATCACAGCTGTACGTGGTGACCGGGCGCGTGCGGGTGCCGGTCTCGTCGCACACGTTCTCGGCGTCGAACATGCACTCCGACCAGTTGCCGGGCTCGTCGCTCGGACAGTCCTTGTCACTGCCGCACTCGCAGTAGTCCTCCGCTTCATCGCACGCCCGCTTCCCGCAGGGGTTGCCCTCGTGCACGGAGCATTCGCCGTCCGAACAGGTGTCCTCGCCGTTGCAGAACAGGCCGTCGTCACAGCTGGCGCCGTCGCGCGGGATGCCGCACTTGCCGGTCGCGGGGTTGCACTCGTCCTCGGTACAGGGGTTGTCGTCGTCCTCGCACTCGAGGTCCAACCCGGCGCACAGGTCCACACCGGACCCGCCGGCGCCACCATCGCCACCTGCGCCGGTCGCTTCGCCGCCCTTGCCTGCAGCCGATGTTTCCCCGGCCGAGGCTTTCGACCCGCCGTTGTTGCTGGTTGCCCCGCTGCCATCGCCACCGCTGCCTTCTCCCGCTGCGGCGCCCGAGCCACCACCGCCCGAGCCTCCATCATCCGAGCAGGCGCTGGCCAGGCTGACAGCACCAAACAGGACCAACGGGAGTAGCGCGTAATTGCGGCGGGTGTTCTTGACGTTCAAGGCGGGTCTCCTTTTAAGGCAACGACGAATCGTCGGGGGCAAGCACGCAAGGAGCGTGACCCCAAGCTCAATAAGGAAACGCGAACGAGTCACGCTGTCAAGAAGACGAGCCTTGCCTAGTAGGCAATACGTGCCCGCGCGCTATGTAGCAGCCAAGACTACATGCGAGCTTTTACTCGCAAGCGCCGGAGACCGAGCGACGCGCTGCGCCAGTGTACGGCGCCAAATCAGCCGGCGGAGTGAAGCTCGCGCGGGGATTGAGCACGAGGCTGGTCGTGCCGCTCCGGCTCACCTCGACATTCAGCAAGCCGCCGGCGGCCGTGGGATCCAGCACCAGCGCGGAGCTACTGAAGCTGTCGCTGTATACGGGCGCGCCAGGGCGGCTGAGCGCTTGCGTCTTCACTTGCCCCGAGGCCAGGTGGAACGCCACCAGCTGCTCACCGTCCACGTCCGTGAAGACGCCACCGTTGACGCACTCCAGCAGATCGAAGCCGCCGATATCGCTGCCAGCGACCTGCGTTATCGTGAAGTTGGTGGGTGACTCCAGGCTGGGCCCGCTGAACGAGCGCACGACCAGCCGGTTGCTGGGCGAGGTGGAGCGCAGGACCGCGAACAGCCGCTCTTCGCGGCGCGCGAGCAGGAAGCGCGGTTGCCCAACGAAGCGGCCCAGCTCCGCGTCGTCCCCCGCGGTAAAGCGGTTGGCGGCGAAGACCTGCTGCGCGCGCAGGCGGCAATCCGCGTCGTCGCCGGTGCCGCAGTCGTCTGCGATCATCAGCCGCAGTCGCCCGCCCGCCGCGCTCTCGTTCACGTCCGAGCCGCGCTGACCCACGAGGCCGACGAACGTCTCGCCAGCCGCTGCGGGGCTGGTGGCAAGCTCCCCCACGTTCTTCGGATCCGACGTATCCAGCAACGTGAGCGCCGTCATGGTCTTGCCGCTCACCACGCTGTACGAAAGATAGGCCAGGCGCTGGTTCAACACGACGAGCTGATCCGGTTGGGGCGGCGGCAGCGACGTACCACGGCCCAGCACCGTCCACTTGCCTGTCGCTTGATCGAAGCTTCGCACCTCGAGATCGGCCGTGCCGTTCGGGCGCGCCGGGAACGCGCTGGCCGTGAACACGAACCACAGCTGGCGATCGGCCGCCTCGTCGTAAGCCACCGCCGCGACGGGCAGCGCTTCACGCGCGAGCTCCGCGCCCGTGCGCGGGTTGAGCACGGCGAGCTGGCGCGCGCCGTCTTCATCTTCTGCGCCGACGACGAGCAAGCCGCCGCTGGGCTCCTGCGGACCTGCGCCGGCCTCGCCAGCCGCGCCCGCTTCCGCGCCGCCGCCGGCAGCGCCACCACCGAAATCCCCGCCCGCGCCGTCACCAGCGCTGTTGCCGATGCCGCTGCCGCCGCTGCCGCCGTGGCTGCTGCCGGCGGTCGAGCCCTGCGGCACCACGTCGTCCGGCGCGTTGATCACCGAGCAGCCATAAGCGAAGCCGAGAGCTGCGAGCACACCCACGAATCGTGAAGCTAGGCGCATGTTGCTGAACCTCAGAAAGCGCCGGAGAGCTGGAGGGCGCCGCTATTGAGCCCGACGCGAGGCTCCACGCGGATGAAGCCTGCCCGGTCCACCGTCGGGCGGCTCAGATACAGGTAAGTGGTGATGCCGGCCGAGACGACGGCCGCGCCAATGAGCACGTCCGTCACCAAGTTGAGCGTCTTGGTGCTGTCGTGCAGGTCCTGCGC